>DDWD01000177.1 GCA_002345825.1 Bacteroidales bacterium UBA2295 | reverse complement strand
AGGCTATGCTTCACCTTGGTATCGACCAGTACAAACTCATAATCGGTAAGTTCGATGGGTAGATATTTATACTCCAATGATCGGCAATCGAGGAGGATTGCGTGGTTTGTCTTGCCAAAAATGGAAGCGAACTGATCCATTATGCCACACATCACACCAGCGTAGTTGTGCTCGGCTTTTTGCCCAACCCGTGCAAGGGTTAATTTATCTAAATCATAATTAAAAATTGTGTTTATCGCTGTTGCAAAAACGCTCTCCAGCGCAGCCGATGAGGATAACCCTGCTCCCGTTGGGATATCGCCCCCAAAAACAGCATCGAAACCCTGGGTGATGTGCCCAAGGACCTTAAGCTCCTGCACCACGCCAAAGGGGTATTTGGCCCAATGCGGAAGATCCTTTCCAGCATCACCCTTTGTAAATGTTACTGCCTGCTTAAAATCAACCGAAAACAAGTTGATATCCTGCCCCCCGTTGGGCTGTATGGCAAGATATATGCACTTATCGATAGCTGCTGGAAGCACAAATCCATCGTTATAATCGGTATGCTCGCCAATTATGTTTATTCTGCCGGGAGCAGAAAACAGCCTAAAATCCTTACCAAATCTCTCAACAAACGATTCTCTTACTTTTTCTACTATCATTCAAGTTAAAACATTGATTATTGACACGTTCAATAAATTTCTACTTATAATATCAACACCCACTACCAAAACACGGTGTAAAGCACAACCAGAATTAGGAGGATTGCGTAGGCGGCAATATTAAAGTTTTTGCCTGTTTTAAAGGTTTCCTTTGGCAATGGGATTGACTTTGGATCCTCATCGTATTTAGCCGTTAGCAGGCTCACCATAATGATTACCACCATGGTGATTAGACAGGTGTACATCATTTGATCGAGGAACGGCATCTCAATGGGTAAAAACTTCAACATCAAGGCAACGGGAATAGATGATATAACCCCAATAATTGCTCCCTTGCTGTTGGCCTTTTTCCAGAACAACCCCATGAGGAATACGGCCAAAATGCCCGGGCTTACTACCCCCGTGTACTCCTGAATGTACTGGAACATCTGGGGCATTGTATCCAAAGCCGGCGCAACCAGCACCGCAATGGCCAACGACACCATAACGGCAATGCGGCCAACAGGCACCAAATCGGAACCATCGGTTCTCTTTGAGATGTATGGTTTGTAAATATCCATAGTAAAAATGGTTGCCGTAGAATTTAGCATAGACGCCAAGGAAGAAACTATGGCGGCAGATAAGGCAGCAACGACCAACCCTTTTATCCCAACGGGGATAAATGATTTGATTAGCCATGGATAAGAAATATCGTAGTTAACCGATCCGTCGGGGCGAAGAAAATCGGCTCTTACACCATCAATTATGGCTGTACCCTCGGGTTGAGTAAACATCACAAAAGCAATTATACCTGGGATAACCACAAACAGGGGCAATAGAAGCTTTAGGAAAGCGGCAAACGCTAACCCCCTTTGTGCCTCGCGCAACGACTTGGCTGCCAAGGCGCGCTGAATGATATACTGATTAAATCCCCAGTAGTATATATTGGCTACCCACATACCCCCTATAAGCACTCCAATACCGGGCAAGTTCATAAACTCTGGGTCATCGCGCTTAAGAATCATATGAAACTTATCGCCTGCGGTAGTGAAGATATGATCTAAACCAGCAAAAATTCCTCCATCTGGGGTTACGTGGTTTAGCGCAATAATCGTTGTAATAAAACCTCCAGCCACCAATAGCACCACCTGAATAACATCGGTCCATGCAACGGCCGAGAGCCCTCCCCAAATGGAGTATGCTGCGGCAAAACAGGCCAGCCCAATTATAAAATACATAATCATCGACCCATCGCCAGTACCCAAAATGGTGTCGAGCGCTTTGGCACCCAAAAACAGCACCGAGGTAAGGTTCACAAATATGAATAGTGACACCCAGAATATGGCCAGTATGGTTTTTAGGTTGGTATTGAAACGCTTCTCAATAAACTGTGGAATGGTGAACAGTCCCTGCTTAATAAAAATTGGAAGGAAAAACTTGGCCACCACAATTAGGGTTAGCGCTGCCATCCACTCGTACGAGGCAATGGCCAATCCAATGGCAAAACCTGAGCCCGACATGCCAATAAACTGTTCGGCCGAAATGTTGGCGGCAATTAGCGATGCTCCAATTGCCCAAAAAGGTAAACTTTTGCTGGCCAAAAAATAATCTTCGGCACTTTTCTTTTCGCCTTTTTTACCGCGCGATACCCATAAACCCACCGATAGGATTAGCAAGGCATAGGCAGCAAAGATGATGTAATCGAGAGTTGAGAAGCCCATAAGTATTGTCTGTTAGTTAGAATATGATGCTTATAAAACTACAAAATATGATTTACACTACAACGATCCTCTCACAATTAGCGAGGAGGAATTTTCTAATTGAGTTCGTTTCTTTGACATAACCAGCTGAGCCAGTGTTTTGCCCATAGCAACAAAATCGGTCGATATGGTAGTAATCCCATTGGCCACAACCTTTTTCAGCGGTGTGTCATTGTACGAGATAATACCAATATCCATCCCAATTTCCAGGTTAACCTCCTGGGCAGCCTTTACCACCTTCACCAAGTCCCTATCCCAAATCACAATGTAACATTCTCCTTTGCTTACCTGCCTGTTATTTAAATCGCTAATTAGCTCGAAAGGCATCCCAGCCTCATGGCAAAACCTCAGAAAACCCTTGAACTGTCCTTCAGGCTCCTTTCCACCTGGGTAAACCATTATCAACTTGTTGTATTTTGATATTAACTCCTTTCCCGACAGCAGCGACTGGAAAGTATCATTCTCAAAATTCTGATAAACCGCAGGGAACAATCCGGATAAATCATCGGGTAATTGGTCTAGCACAATAATTCTCCCCTTCAAACTCTGCAACAGCGCCGATGTTCCCAAAAATCGGGCTGGCATAACCACATAGGTGGTGTACGCTCCATTATTTTCGGTAAGCAGGCTGTCGAAAACCTTGCGATTAAAGTGATGGAAATAAATATCTACAAAAGCATCGTCGCCTAAGGCCGAAAGGAAGGAGTTATAAAGTTCCTCTTTGAATGCATTGAGCTCATCGAACAGCACAAAAACTTTGTGCGTTAGGTTCACGTGAGCCGACTCAATGTAGTAACCTTTACCAGGGATTGCCTTTATCACTCCCAACGATTTTAGCTCGGAATAAGCATTAAGAACAGTATCGCGCGAATAACCCCAAGCCTTGCAAAGGTCATTCACGCTTGGCAACTGATCACCAACGCTGAGTTCACCACTTGTAACTGAATCTAAAACCGAATTTACAATCTGCCTATATTTAGATTCTGGCGAATCCCTATCGATATTTAAAATCTTTTGCGACATGCTTAAACTAGTATGTACCGGTTGGCAATATTACATTTTTTTATTGTAAGATGAAATATGATGCCAAAAATTTATCTTTTCACGTTTACTAAACCATAATAATAACATAATAAACTATTTTACATATAGATAAAATCTATTTTCTGAATACATATTTTGTCAATAAAATCCATAATAATAACAAATGCTGCATATGAGTAATTCATAAAATAATATTTTTTACCTACCAGTCCATACCTGTTATAAAAAAATTACATACTTTAGCTTCAATGTATTTTGTAAAAATTTGCAAAACCTAAACTATAACCCAATGAAAAAGCAAGTCTTACTAATTCTTTTAGCATTTACCATAGGTTTCACAGCACTCTCACAAGAGAATGAGCCTAAAACTGGATGGAACTTTGGTGTACTACCCGCCCTAGGATTCGACTCGAACCTTGGTTTGATGTATGGCGGAATTATAAATCTTTTCGATTACGGAGATGGTTCGCGTTTCCCCGATTACGACCATAGCCTTTACCTACAGCTCTCGGCCTACACACGAGGCAGTATGGATGCCATTGCATTCTTCGACTCGTACACGCTTATTCCTGAGAAACATTTTATTGGCCGCTTTAGCTACAATCGCAACAGAACATACCCTTTCTATGGATTTAATGGGGCACAAACCGTCTATGATTCGAACTTTGAGATCTTTGGCACCGACGATTTTATTTCGCAGGTGTTCTATAGGCTCGATCGTGGTCAAACCAAAGTTGATGCCCTTGTGGAGGATAAAATTGCTGATTCCAGATTCAACTGGATTGCGGGAGTAGATTTGGGCTGGTACCAAATATCGACAGTAGATATAAATCACCTTAACAGAAAGAAGGAGGGCGATGATATTTTGCCCGATGCCAATTTGCTGTACGACCATTTTGTGGACTGGGGACTGGTTGATGCAAACGTTAAGGATGGAGGTTTCGATAACAGCATTAAGCTGGGCGTGGCCTACGACTCGCGCGATAGGTTAACTAACCCCATGCGTGGGATGTGGACAGAGGTACTCCTACGTGGTGCGCCCAAGTTTATTGGCAACCCAAACAATTTTGCCCGCATTGCATTTACTCACCGCCAATATTTTACATTAGTGGAGGAGAAACTCTCATTTGTATACCGCCTTTGGTACGAAGGGAATTTTGGCGATGTACCATTCTACAGCCGCCAGCACCTAACAACAAGGGATTGCATTGAAGGATTTGGAGGCGTGAAAACCGTTCGCGGCGTGTTAATGAACCGCGTAGTGGGTAGGCATACTGCAATTGGTAACTTTGAACTACGATGGAAAGCATTAAGATTTAAAGCCATAGGACAAAACTTTTACCTTGGCCTCAATGCCTTTGCCGATGCTGGAAGCGTTATAAAAGGATACGACCTTGATCTTTCGAACGTACCGCTAGGCATACAAGATCGTTTTTTCGCAGATGAAAGCAATGAGCTATTCTACACCATAGGCGGTGGGCTAAAACTAGTTATGAACGAGAACTTTGTTGTTTCAGCAGACTACGGTCTGGCAATGGATAAAAACTACGGAACATCGGGTATGTACATAGCAATAGGGTATTTATTCTAAATAATATTGGGTTATGAAAAAGTTGATTCTCATCTCGTTACTTGCACTGTTTGTTTCAAGTGCAGCAGCACAAAAATGGCAAGATCCAAGTATTATTGGCGAGAACAAGCTACCAGCCAACACGCTAATCATACCATTTACAGAACAACCTGCGTTTAACGCAGCAAACGAAGAATCGCCATATCTAAAAATGCTAAATGGCAAATGGAACTTCAAATTTTTTACTAACCCAAACGATACTCCCGATAACTTCACAGAGTCCGATTTTGATGATAGCGATTGGAGTAAAATAATTGTTCCCTCGAACTGGCAAACCAAGGGTTTTGGAACGCCTATCTACACAAATCAGGTACATCCTTTTCCAGTAAACCCACCAAATGTTCCTGATGAGGGCAACGAAACTGGATTGTATAGGCAATGGTTTAGCATTCCCAATAGCTGGGACGGGCGGCAGATAATTATCCATTTTGCGGGCGTTCAATCGGCTATGGAGGTATACCTCAACGGGGAGTACATTGGTTACAGCCAAGGGAGTATGACCCCAGCCGAGTTCGATATTACATCAGCCCTAAAAAAGGGCGATAATTTACTGGCAGCCAAAGTTATTCGCTGGTCCGATGGTAGCTATATCGAGAACCAAGATTTTTGGCGTATGAGCGGAATCTTCAGAGATGTGTTTATATACTCCCTACCAAAACAAGCCCTATGGGATATTGCAATAAATACAACGTTCAACGATAACTATTCAGAAGCAAACCTTAACATAAAGGGTGTAATTGAAAATACCGAGGGGAATCTATCTACAGAAGTTACAGCAACGCTTATTGATAGTGATGGAAACGTAGTATTTGAGGAAAACAAGCAAGCAAAATTGGCAAATGGTAAAGCTTCGTTCGAAATATCCAAAGAAATTGACAACCCAAAACTCTGGAGCGCAGAGCAACCAAATCTTTACCAGCTTGTATTTAAAGTTAACGATGAGTTCTACCATCAAACCATTGGTTTTAGGGACGTGAAAATCGCCGATGGGCAGCTCTGGGTAAACGGAAAATCCATTACCATTAAGGGTGTGAACCGGCATGAGGTTGACCCATACAATGGGCGCACGGTAACCAGAGAGTCGATGAAGCAGGATGTTCTGCTAATGAAGCAGCACAACTTCAACGCCGTTAGAATGGCTCACTACCCAAGCCACCCTTATTTTTTGGAGATGTGTGACAAGTATGGCCTTTACGTTTTGGACGAGGCCAATGTGGAGTCGCACTACCTATGGCAAAACCTTAACCAGTCGCCAGTGCTATATCCCGAATGGCGTAAAGCAATTGTGGATAGAGGTGTTTCGATGGTTAGGCGCGATAGAAACCATCCATCGGTTATCATCTGGTCGCTGGGCAACGAATCGGGCGATGGCCCAAATATGCGCGCCATGGCCGACACCATTCGCAAGCTCGATCCGCAGAACCGACCCATCCACTACGAAAGCAAGGCGCTTAAGCGCCCGTTAAGTTTTGATGGTGTAGGATTTTTTGAAAAGATTAGGAGGATGATCTCAGCCCTGCAATGGGGTAAAGCCCTTACCGAATACGATTTTAATGCAGCCATGTACCCAAGCCTCGACAGGCTAAAGCAAATGGCAGAGCTCGATGAAGCCAAAAGGCCAATCCTAATATGCGAGTACTCACACGCCATGGGCAATAGTAACGGGCATTTCAAGGCATATTGGGACTTATTCGAAAGCTATCCGCAAATGATTGGTGGCTATATTTGGGATTGGGTAGACCAAGGACTGGTTAAACATACGCCTGAGGGACAGCCATACTTTGCCTACGGCGGCGATTTTGGCGATACGCCAAACGATAAAGATTTTTGCCTAAACGGCTTGGTATTCCCCGATCGCAATCCAAAGCCAGCATTGGCAGAGGTGAAAAAGGTACAGCAATTCATAAAATTCAACGATTTCAAAGAATCTAATGGTTCTTTGATGGTTAGCAACACCTATTCATTTATCAATTTAGATAAGTTTTACGTAGAATGGGAAATTACTGAGAATGGAACCACTATTCAGCAAGATGCTTTTGATATGCCTAGCGTTTTGGCAGGTGCTGGCAAAAGCATTACAATCCCTTATACAAAACCAGAATTAAAGCCGGGAGCACGCTACTTCATAAACCTAAGCATAAGGCTAAAAGATGATGCACCTTGGGCAAGCAAAGGCCACGAGGTGGCAAAGGAACAGTTCGAATTGTCTTGGACACTTAAACAAAATACCACTGCAGAAACCAGCACAGGTAAATTGCAGCTAGCAGAAAATAGCCATAACTGGGTTATTACTGGCGATGGTTTTAACATTGAGTTTGACAAAAAAACAGGAACCATCGGCAAGTGGGTTGCCAATGGAAAACTGGTTGCAGAAAAAGGGCCAGAGGTAAACCTTTGGCGTGCACCAACCAGCAACGATTTGGGAACTGAGTTCAACCCCGATCCTCGTTTTACATTCCATGCAAAAATTTGGAAAAAATACGGATTGAACAATCTTGAAATCACCAAATCGAAATCGAAGGTCAATACCGAGAATAATACAATAGTAGTTACTACAACGCAGGTGTTACGGGGTCCTAAATCGAAATTTGAAAATACAATAACCCACAAAATCAATGCCAGCGGCGAAATTGATGTCGATTTAAAAGTGAAAGTGAAGCGTCCCTGGCGAAAGCTGAATATGCCAAGGGTGGGAATGATGCTAACCCTACCCAAAGAATTTGACAATGTAAGCTGGCTGGGCCGTGGCCCACACGAGAACTACCGCGATCGCAGCTACGGAGCCCACTGGGGCCGTTACGAAAAACCTGTCAGCGAAATGGTTACACCATACATCAAACCTCAGGAGAATGGGAATCGGTACGATGTTGACCGGGTGATAGTATCAAATGATACTATGGGAATTGAGGTGAATGGAAATTCATTTTGCTTTAGCATTCACCCATATTCACTCGAAACGCTTACCAATGCAACCCATACCCCCGATCTACACAATGCATCAAGCAACTATTTGTATATCGATCTATTTCATAATGCCTTGGGTAGCGAAAACTTCTTTTACAACTACCTTAAGGATTATATAGTAAAGGGAAGAAAGTTCGAGTTTAGCTTTACAATATCGCCTTTTGCTGAAAGAGAATAAACTTTAAAAGAACGCTGATAACACTGATATAACAGATTCGCGCAGATACTAGATTAAAAAAAATGCTAATCACTGTCAATCATTTGAATCGGTGTTATCAGTGTTCAAAAAATAGAATAATATGAAGCACACATTTGTAATAATTGCATTTTTGCTGATTACAAAAACAATATCAGCCCAAGTTCACCAGCTATCCTCCCCAAACAAAAGGCTAGTGGTATCTATTAACGTTGATAATGGCTTGCATTACTCCGTGCAGAAGGATGGCATCACCATTATCCAGAATTCGATGATTGCGCTGAAAACCAACAAATTTACCGAATCGCTTTTTAACAACAAACCAACAGTAAGCTATACAAACAGCAAGGGCGAGATTAACCCCTTATGGGGCATAACCTCAAGCATAGCCGATGAGTATTCGCAAATTACCCTTGCCTATCCAGAGAATGTGTCGGTTCAGCTTCGTGCATATAACGATGGTGCTGCATGGAGATTTATTACCGAAATAGATGGTGAACTTTTGGTTTTCGACGAATTAGCCGAATTTGAACTTCCTGAGGAGTCAGTTGTGTATTTTCCTGAAACAGAAAGTTTCCTAACCCCTTTTGAGCCAAACTACTTACCCAATGATGTGAGTAAGATTGACAACGACAAATTGGCGCACACGCCAATGATGTACACAACACCTCAAAAGCATGTTGTTGTAATCTCGGAGTCGAACCTGTTTGAATACCCAGGAATGTTTCTAAAGAAGACCAGCAAACAGAGTTTTTCCGGGGCATTCCCAAAGTTCCCTAAAAAGGAAAAGCAGGAAATACTGGGTAGATTGCGTTTAGTAAAATGGCCTCAACTCTCCAGAATGGTGGTGAAAAGCACCGAGGATTACATTGCCAAATCGGATGGGAAAAGAGATTTCCCATGGAGAGTGATTATGATTGCCGACTCGGATGTTGAAATACTAAACAACACCCTTGTATATCAATTGGCCAACGAACCCAATATGGATTATAGCTGGGTAAAACCGGGCAAAGTAGTATGGGACTGGTACCACAACTGGAATCTGCAAAACGTGCCATTTGAGCCGGGAATCAACACCCAAACCTACAAGTACAAAATAGATTTTGCTGCCAAAAATGGTATTGAGTACGTAAATATTGATGATGGTTGGTCGAAGCTATGGGACTTCAAAAAAATTAATTCTAAGCTAGATATTGAGGAGGTAATAAAGTATGCCAACGAGAAAGGTGTAGGCATATTTCTATGGGCCATGTGGAATACCATCGACAAAGACTTTACTACCAATCTCGATAAGTTTCAGCAAATGGGAATAGCCGGGCTAAAGGTCGATTTTTTTGATCGTACCGATCAACGGATGGTCGATTTTATAAATCGGCTTGCCGAGGAGTGTGCTAAGCGAAAGCTATTGCTAAATCTACACGGAATGTACAAGCCCACAGGAATTGACAGAACATATCCCAATGTGGTGAACATCGAAGCTGTTTTGGGGCTTGAATACAACAAGTTCTCCGATAAGTGTACACCCGAGCATAACCTAACCATTCCGTTTGTTCGAAACATTGTAGGCCCAATGGATTACACGCCGGGCTCGATGCGCTATACAAAACCCGAGGTTTTTGAGAAATCATGGGATAATCCACACACCATGAGCACACGCGCACAGCAACTTGCCATGTACGTAATTTACCATGGCGGGGTACAGATGCTTGCCGATTCCCCAACCTTTTATGAGGAGGATGATATTGCGCTCAACTTTTTATCGCAAGTTCCAGTTACTTGGGACGAGTCGATTCCGCTTGTGGGAAAAATTGGAGAAGTGATTGTTATTGCTCGCCGGCACGGCCACAAGTGGTATGTTGGGGGAATGGCAGGAACAAGCGAGCAGTCAATTGAGTTCCCGCTCTCCTTTCTTGAAAATCAGAAGTACAAAGCATCATTAATTACTAATGGCAAAAATGCTTCGGATTTGAAAACCGAAACACTTGAATTGGACGGCAATCAGAATTTTGAGCATACCATACCTGCACTTGGCGGCTTTGTACTAGCTATCGAAAAGAAAATTGAGTAAGATTAGAACGTGAACACATCACCCGTTCTAACCTCTTTAATACCAAATACCCTATGAAACTCGGCCAGCGCTGGTAAAGCGGTACAGTGCGATGGCATAACGTGCTTCACATGATTATTTTTGAGGTAGGATATGGTCTCCTGCGTTTGCAAATTATTGTGCTTTAGATGGAATCCGCCCATAATGCCAAGGATACGATCATCACCCGTTACCTTTTTGGCATACTCAAGCGTGTTTACGATACCCGAATGGCCGCATCCTGTTACCACAAATATGCCCACGTCGGTCTTTAGCACCAGTGCGCTATCGTCCATCACAAAATCGGGGCTTCCATCATCAAACGAGAATGATGTGGCTTGCGACTCAAAGCTGGTTTGCCTAGGTATTTCGCCTAGAAAGTTGGCACCATCGAACAAATCGTAAGGTTTGGCCGATGTTATAAGATTAAACCGAGCGGCTAACTCCTCCCTGCTTTGGTTTAGGCCAATATAGTTCCTACTGTTTTTGCCATACCGCTTCACAAAACAACTGGGATGGCAAATCAAGTTTCCTCCCTGTAGATTTTTTAGGCCATCGCCATGGTCGTAGTGTCCGTGGCTAAGCACAATAAAATCGGCATTCTCTGGCTTAATTCCCAATGCGTGCGCATTAGTCAGAAACAAATCGGTTTGGGCAGCATCAAAAAGTATTGATTTGCCATTATGCTCAATAAAGTACGAAAGGCCAAACTCTGCCTTGGTATTTGAACCTGGCGTATTATCTACAAGAACTGTAATTTTCATGGCAATTTATTTTGATATTACCGCTACGCTTAAGCCTAGCTATTAAAACCTATTCAAACCAAGGATCCATATCAAGATTTGTAGCTCCGTAAATATCGCGAATATGGAACTGGTTTATCTTTTGAACCTGCTCTAGCAATACCTTGGCCTGAGTATTCTCGCTGTCGTTCTTCAAAACGTTCTGGAGAACGTTAATTGCCTCGCTAAAATTCTGCTCGCTAATAAGCTTATTTACCTTATCCTTAAAATCGATGGCTGAATTCACTTGATCGTTTTGTTAAAAATTAGCACTTCTATTTAGCTGAAAAGTTACATGATCTATAGGTAACCAAAAAACAAAACGCCAAATTTAGTACAATGTTTAATTGCTAAACGTAATCCGATTTATGATTGGCATCAACCAGCTCGCGGTATTTTTGCACCACCTCTTTGTAATCTTCCCAAGTAGGCCTTTTTAAATCAGGATTACGTAATAGCGCAGCCGGATGAAAGACCGGTATGGCCAGTCTGCCATTAACTGGTATCCACTTGCCCCTATCGCGGGTAATTCGATAGGTGTTCCCAGCCATATACTTCAACGAGGTTGCCCCAAGGAGTATTAAAATCTTTGGGTCTATAATTTCAATCTGTTTTAACAGGTAGGGAATGCATATCGTGGTTTCGTGCAGTGTTGGCACACGGTTTTCGGGTGGATGACATTTCACGATATTGCTGATATAAACGTGCTCGGTTCTATTAAACCCACAGGCTGTCAAAATTTTATCGAGCAGCTGTCCCGATTTGCCAACGAATGGTCGCCCTGAATATCCTCGTCGTAACCAGGCGCCTCGCCAATAATTAAAATATCGGCATTGGGATTACCCTCGCCAAAAATTACCTGCCTACGCGTATACGCTAAGCTGCAATTTGTGCACTTCAGCACTTGATCCTTTAGCTCATTTAGCGACGGGTTCATTGCAAGCATTTTTAACTGTATTACTTAAAAGTGACTATGGCATTAAGATTTGGTTAGCAAAGCTAGTGAATGAGCAAAATCCTAGTTAGTTCAATGTACGTTGATATAAGACTCCAGAAAATAAGGTAATAAGGTTGAATATCTTTGGCTTCGCTCTGTTTTACTAAGGTTTAAAAAACCAAAATAAGGTTTATAAACTACAACAAACCTTATTATAAATTCAACTAACCTTAGTAATAAAAACAATAATCACAATTATCAACCTTATTCGCTTATTTTTAAAGGAGATACATGATTATTCCTTATGTCAAACTCACGTTAATAAACAACCTATTTTGAAGATTAGTAATGATAAAAGGGGAGTACCTTTTACAACGATAATCTTGATGCTCCATAGTACTCCCATTTTAAACATCTAACCCTATAAGCCTATACTAAAATACTAATAAGAGGTAAAAGTTAACAAGTTGAGGCTCAATAAAAACATCAACTAGCACAATAGACTCGCAGATTTACTATACCTTAACCTTTTCGATTAGGCTTTCCACAATCTTATCGAAAGCGTCAACGGCTATTGGATCGCTCTGGCTATAAACGCTCAGGCCTTTATCGGCTGCCTCGCCCACCTCGGCAATAAGGGGAATCTGGCCTAGCAATGGCACTTCTAGCTCTTGGGCCAATCGATTGCCTCCGCCCTCTCCAAAAATAAAGTATTTCTCGTCGGGATGGGGTTTTGGGGTAAACCACGACATATCCTCAACTACACCCAGGATTGGCACTTCCAAACCCTTATTTTTAAACAGCGATGCAGCTTTGCGAGCATCGTTAAGCGCAATTTCCTGCGGTGTGGTAACAATTAGCGAACCGCTAAAGTTTAACTTCTGCACAGCTGTTAGCTGTATATCGCTGGTTCCTGGGGGGAAATCTAGAATCATGTAGTCAATTTCGTCCCAATGGGTATTCTCAAGCAGCTGGGTAATGGCGTTAGCCGCCATTGGGCCACGCCAAATTAAGCCCTGGTTGCGCTTTATAAAGAACCCAATGGACATAATTTTAACCCCAAACTTCTCTATTGGGAACATAATATCCTTCTCGCCCTCGGTAACCACCTCGGGTTGAGCATTCTCAACGCCGAACATACGAGGTATTGATGGGCCAAAGATATCGGCATCAACCAAGGCCACTTTATAACCTTGGCGCATTAGTGCAATGGCCAAATTGGCCGAAACGGTTGATTTACCAACACCACCTTTACCAGAGGCTACTGCAATAATATGCTTTACAGTTGGTAAACTTAATTTTTCAAAGGCATTCATTTATCTTCTACTATTTCATTAGTTTAAGCATCTTATTTGAAATTTGCTCGGCTGCTTTAATTAGCGGATAAGCAGCAGGCGAAGCGGTTAAGCATGGATGCGTACCTATTTGCATGGTAAGAAGAGAATTAACCGACATACGATTTTGGATTGCCAAACCAATAACGTTGGTTAGTTCACCGGCTTCGGTTCCGCCAATTACCTCACCACCAATAATAACACCCGAATGCTTAGCTGCAATAAGTTTTACAATTTGCTTGTGAGCGGTTGGCAAGCTACCGGGATGGCGATTTACTCCCTCAAATACACCAACAAACGACTCGATACCCTCTTCGTTTGCTCGTTGTTCAGTAAGACCTGCTGTACCAAAACCAGTTCCATCGAGTGCGGTTGAGTAAATGGCAATGGTTCCGCTAAAAGTTTTTACCACGTGTAGGTTAAACAGGTTCATACCAGCAATACGAGCCTCGGCACAAGCTGTTGATGCCAACATAGTTGCCACACGCTGACGGGTAACAAAGTCGCGTTTCTGTGCGCAATCGCCAATGGCAAAAACATCGGGAGTATGCGTACGCATGTACTCATCAACGGCAATAAAACCACTCTCATCAACCTGAATGCCTGACTTTTGAGCCAATTCTGTATTAGGTTTGTAACCCATCGATAAAATAACAGCATCCATTGGTAACTTTTTGCCATCCTCAAGTTCAATTTCCTCAACCTTACCATTACCCATAACGCTCTTAATACCCGTTCCGGCTATCACGTTAACACCACGCTCGGTGAGCATTTCGTGAATTTTTTCAGCAAAATCGGCATCGAATGCTAAGTTTAGGATGTGGGGAAGTTTCTCAACAAGAGTAACGTTGTAACCATGCTTTTTTAGCTCATCGGATAGCTCAACACCAATAAAGCCAGCTCCAATTACAGCAACATTCTTAGTACTTCCAAGTTTTTCCTTAATGCCATCGAGGTATTGCCTATCTTTGGGTATAACAAATACATTATCCAAATCGGCTCCCAGCAGCCATTTGGGTTTAACAGGAGTTGAACCAGTAGCAATCATTAACTTTTGGTAGCCAATCTGCTCGCCGCTTGCAAACGATACTATCTTTTTTTCAGTATCGATGCTGGTTGCCTCGTCAACCAACGACTCAACCCCATTCTTCTCCATCATTACATCAACGGGCATAAGGTTCTTTTCGCTAGTACCAAGGGTACCAAAAATGTATGGAATACCACAAGGCACCATAACATCCTTTTGCTTTTTTACAAGAATAAACTTTTTCTCTGGCCAATGAGCCCTTGCGGTAACTGCTGCAACCATACCTGCTGCGCTACCACCAATAATTAAAACATCTGTACTTTTCATAAGAGGTAAATTTGTAGTTTGATTAATGGGTGAAAATGATTTAAACTAAAGATTCTTAACTTCGAAAATATTACGATTTGAATCGCTAATAAAATATGTTGTTCCGGCCTTGCCCTTACGATTATGAACTCGATAGCCTTTTTGCAAAGCACTAGTTGCTATGGCTTGGGCATTGCTCACCGTAATGCAGTTGTGATTATAGGTGGGCAATCGCTGGTTATCGGAGATAAAAAGTTCCAAATTAACTTCACCGCAATCGCCCTGCACAATTTCAACCGGACTATCAATTCCAAAGATACCGAGCGACTCTTCTGCCGACAGGGCAAAAGAACGTTCTACTTTAAAGCCCAGAATATCCTGGTAAAAAGGTTTTACATCTTTTTGTAAAACCTGTAAACCTGCGTGCATAAATTTTATATCCATAGCTAAAATTCTATTCCATTACGTGCTTCAACACCATGATTGTAGTAATGCTTTACCTCCTCCATTCGGGTAACCAAATCGGCAAAATCAATCAATCTGTCGGGAGCATAACGGCCAGTAAGCACAATTTCCATTGTTTTGGGTTTTGTTTTGAGGATTGGTAAAACCTCATCAACATTAAAAAGTTTGTAGTGCAAGGCGATGCAAATCTCGTCGAGAATTACCAAATCGAAAACGTTCTCCTCAATAATTAGCTTCACTGCATCGAGCCCTTTTCGGGCCGCATCAATATCCTTTGGGGTTGGCTCATTCTTAATGAAACAATCGAGCCCAAACTGCCTGACCTCAATTTCGGGGAAACGCTTTAGCGCATCAAGCTCGGCATAGTGCATCCCCTTTACAAACTGGCCAATGTAAACACGCTTGCCAGCGCCTACTGCCCTAATGGCCAAACCAATGGCAGCAGTGGTTTTGCCCTTGCCATTGCCGGTGTATAGGTGTATGTAACCTCTTTCGTCCATATCTATCTAGCTAAACATTTGCAGCGCCTGGCTATAGGGTAACCCCACAACCAGCTGATTATCTTTTAACCCTGCGTATTTTCTCGACTCGGGACAGCCAAACGAGATGCTCATGTTGGCCGATTTGAAAGTGCTGATAAAAACGTTGCCGCAAATTGAGAGAAAGGTGAATGGCTTAACAACAGGGAACTCATTAGTATTAAATGTATTGCTCCTCATAAGATTCATCACTTGCTTTGGACTTAAATACAGGATGTACAAATCGGGGCGAATTGTCCTCTCCATCTTCTCATCAATTCCCATTAGGATATTATGAATTGGAGTATTCATTCGGGGTATATCAACAAGCGCTTTTTTTACCGTTTGCATTGCAATATCGCTTTCGGCTGCTATGTGCTTAATCAAATCCTTGTCGTCCATAAGTAAGCCCATACTTCTTTTAGCTCCATGGCAAATCAAATTCGTAGGGTCGAATAGCAATGGGGTCTTAAAAGCATCGTTTATAGCTTCGCAAAACCGAATTGGTTTATCGGGGGTATAAAAGAACTCCTCCTTGTAGTTTACCTTTAACCCCAAGCATTTTTGGCCAAATTTTCTTTTTAGTGTTGCAATCATTAAACCTTGTCGTTTTTATACTTGGCAATAGCGCGGCTCACATCGGACATGCTAAAGTTGTAACGTTTTCGCAATCGGCCTAATCTCTCCGATTGGTAACTAGTTGAAATCCCCAGCTCTTTACAGATATAGCTGCTTGGCACCCCATACTTACCTGCCACGTAGCTAATGCTTTGGCTGCCCAAAACCTCGTACTCCTCTATGGTATGTTGATTCCTATGCTGTTTCTCGTCGTGTTCGGAGTGAGTTTTATGGATTACCTCTGCCTGTTGAGTAACTTTTGCAGAATTGACTGCTGATGTTTTTGCTGATACAACCTCTGCTTCATTAACCACCTCGTTGTTCAGCACTTCATGCAAAACATCGGATGTACTTACCGAACGATGCCTGTACAAGTTACCATATTGTACCTGCTCGGGCTCTAAAACAAAAGCAAACACAAAAAGGAATAACCCAAAAACGGAGATTAGTACACTAAAAATAATTCGGGGTGTACGCTTGGGTACTAATCTTTTAAAAAAGCAAACAACCATTTTCCAATGGAAAATGATGTGCAGTAGAATGAAAATTACAAAGGCAATGCTAACAATAAGATGAATTGTACCCCACTGATGCCTATCCATACCCAGCAGCTCGAGGTTAATATTCTCGCCATAAATTGCATTGCGCTTTTCGCCCGAAAGCAAATTGTACTTAATAAGAAATCCAATCCCGGCCATTGCCATAAGCAGCACGAATAGAATAATATCAATGATAAGGTTTAGCTTTGCCCTATCTCTACAAAATTTTATTAAACTGTTCATTGCTACCCTCCTTTTAGCGTTTCTTCGATAACCTTTGAAGCCGTTTTAGCTTACTTGCAATAATTGCTTTACGTATTGAACTAATTCGATCGACAAACAGTATTCCCTCCAGATGATCGTACTCATGCTGAAATATCCTAGCCTCAATTCCATCTATCTTCCGGGTTACCTCATTCATTTCCTCATCTAGGTACTTAACCCTTATGGATTTTGGTCTCTCCACCATTTCATAAAGTTCGGGAATGCTTAAGCAGCCCTCGTTGTAGAGTGATGTTTCCTCACTAACCTCAATAATTACGGGATTGAATACAACACGCTTAAAACTCTCAACCGACGGGTCATCGTCGGCCAAAGGCTCTGTGCTTATTATAAATACTCTTTGCAGCACGCCAATTTGCGGANNTATCCCACCCTCCACAGCAAGGGTATCGAAAAGATTCTTAACCAATTCAGGCTGAATCTCGTCAATTTTCTCGGCATGCTTGCGTAGCGTGGGCGAACCGTATACTAGAACTTTTGCCTTCATAACTTTCTAACGTTTTCTGAGGTAGTAT
>DDWD01000087.1 GCA_002345825.1 Bacteroidales bacterium UBA2295 | reverse complement strand
CCCATCATGATTTACCCTAAATATTCCATTTGAATAGAATAAGTTGAAAAATAAATAGTTGTTATTAATGGTGAATAATCTCGCAACGTTATTGACAATACTAGCGCCTTCAGTTCCATTTATTCTTACTCTCTTAATATGTAAACTATAATCATCAATATAAAATATCCAATCGCCATATGTATGAATATATCTTACTCTAGTGCTATCAAGCACCTGATAGCCTGCTCCATCAATATTAATTTTTTGAAGTGTTTCAAATCCAAATATCAACCACTCCCCTAATGAATTCAAATATGGCCCGGTGCCTTTTGTTAGTATACCCCCTTTTTCATTTTCATTAAGTATTATAATTCCATTGGGTGATGAATAGTAAACATTATTCTTAACCTGAATAAAATACCCATCATTAATGATGTTACTTGATAAGCTGCCAATTGAATCATAATTCAACACATTCTCGATATTAGAGTATAATCTGTTTTGATTTGATGAATTATTTTCTGGTTCTTCTTTCTCAATGATTGAATCATTACCAACGGAATAACTACATGTTACTTCACTTTCGAGAGTTCTTTTGGAAATATTCGATTCTCTATCATAACTACATGATATGCAATTTACTATACTGAGTGTAAAAACGAGTGATTTTAAATAAGTTGTTTTCATAATCTCTTTTGGTGTTTAAACAAATTATCGTACTGTATTCAACATATAAATTTCTATCTATAGCAACTATCTAATTAGCATATACGGTTATTGCAACACTTTACACAAAACTACAACAAAGAACCAAAAACCCGTCTTTACTTAAAAAAGACGGGTTTCATAGTGATATAGCAGTAAATTTTAGGTATTCATTGCACCGCAAACGCTGATAACCTGTCCGCTGATATAGCTCGACATTTCTGAGCCAAGGTAAACGCACACATCGGCAACATCCTCGGGGGTACCCCCACGCTTAAGAGGTATCTTATCAACCCACTCGTTGCGAACCTCCTCGGGTAGTTTATGAGTCATTTCGGTAATGATAAAGCCAGGGGCAATGGCGTTGCAACGTATGTTGCGAGAACCCAATTCGCGAGCCACCGACTTGGTGAAACCGATAATACCAGCCTTTGAGGCTGAGTAGTTTGCTTGACCAGCATTGCCCGACACACCCACCACGGAACTCATGTTGATAATTGAGCCCGACTTCTGCTTAAGCATATATTTTTGTGTTGCCTTGGTTAGGTTGAAAACCGATTTTAGGTTTACGTTTATTACCAAATCCCACTGCTCCTCGGTCATTCGCATTAGCAGCGTATCGCGGGTAATACCAGCGTTGTTCACCAGAATATCAATACGGCCAAAATCTTTCACAATCTCATCAACCATGGCCTGCGATGCCTCAAAGTTGCTAGCATCGGAAACGTAACCCTTAGCCTTTACGCCCATAGCGTTAAGCTCCTTCTCAAGATTTTGGAAATTCTCATCGGCATTCATATCGGAAAATGCCACGTTGGCACCATGCTGGGCAAATGCAATGGCTATAGCACGACCAATACCGCGCGCTCCGCCAGTAACTAAACCTGTTTTTCCTTCGAGTAGTTTCATAATATATTGTTAAGTTGATTTCGGCTACAAAGGTAAAAAAAGATTAGAAATTCAAACGAGAGTTAAATAGTGCCTAAAGTTTAAAGCCTGCCTATCGTCAGACAGGTTCATAAAGTTTGGGTTGATTGATTGGTTGATTGATTGACCTGCCATCCCTGCCTGTCAGCCGACAGGGTTCGAAGGTTCCTACCAAGGGTAGGTAAAATAGCAGCGTCAATTGAGGTTATAGTTTAGAGTCTGGGGTGATTGAGTGATTGAGTGATTGAGTGATTGAGTGATTGGATGACCTGACAGCGTTTAGCTTACAACTTAAGACACTTTATGAACTCTAGGTACTTTAGGCACTCAACACTACTTCTCCAAGCTAGCCACAGCGAAGCTGGCCTCGTTTAGGTTTGAGCCAAGTTGGAACTTGGTTACCTTCATCTCGGAACGGCGCTTGTTCTGCACATTCTTCATCTCCATAGCAAACGAGAAGTACTTGCCATTGGGCTGCTTGCGGTAATCGCCTAAAGTTTGCACCTTGTAGGGCTTATCGAAACGGTCGAGCAGCTCGCTTTGCTGCACCAGATAGGTGCTCTTATCGATATAAGAAATGCGCTTGCGAAACCCATACTCCGACTCCACATCGCGGTTCTTGGCAGTGGCCTCAATTTTCCAGCAATCTTTGCCGTTAAAGGTTTCCTCTCCCAGTAGCTTGTAATCAAAATCGTCGATATTTGGGCGGCTCATATCGGCATTGGAAAACTCAGACCCCATGAAGCTCTTGCCCCGCTCGGTGCTAACAATACGGCGAGTTCTGCGCAGCGAGGGTAGGTAAACCCACATATCGTCGCCCTTCTCCTCGTAATCGTATATCAGAATTGATGTGCCCTGAACATCGGCTGGTGCAATAAACCGCATGAGCGTTTTGGTTACCCCACCAAAAGTGCCTGTGGCAACTGCCACCTGACGCTCGCGCGTGTTTCCTCTGTGATCATGAATGTAGAGCGTTGTGGCCATTTCCATTGATGAAAATTCAATGGCATCGGACGATTTTATTGATATTTCGCGCGCATCCTGTGCATAGGTTTGCAACGATAGTAACGAAACAGCCAGCGTGGTTAAAAGAATTGTTCTCATTTTATTCTGATTTTTTAGTTTAGTATAATCTTATCTAGTTAAAATAATATCAACATAAATACCTTACAATTTGGGGCTTGCACCATTTTTATCTAAAAATTTTGGGCGAGTTAGCAACGCTACCGATGGCACCAAAATAAGGGCACACAGCAAGCATAGCAGCAGCGAGAAGATAATAAGGAACCCAAAGGTTTTAAGCAGCACAATTCCCGAAAAGAAAAGCACGGCAAAACCTATGATTACAGAGAATGCGTTGATGGCAATTCCTCGTCCAGTGGTTGTGAGCGTATTAAGAATGGCCACTTTGTAATCGCGCCCCAAACCCAGCTCGTACTTTAGGCGCCAGAATAGATGGATGGTATAATCGACCCCAATACCAATGGCGATGGACGAGATTAGCGAGTTGCCAATATCGAGATGTAGCCCAAACCAGCCCATTAATCCAAAGTTACAAACCAAGGTGAGCAGCAGCGGGATGCTGCCCATAAGTCCTGCCGAGAAGGCACGGAAAATTATCCACATAAGAATGGCAATGGCCAGGAGTGCGAATATAAGCGAGTAAACCTGCCCACGGACAATGGAATTGCCCATTTGTTTCTCAATTAGGCATTGCCCTGCAACAATTGTTGCGTAAGGCGATTGACTTACCAAATCGCGAATTTTTGCCTCTACCCTATTCAGCTCCTTCATGTTGTTGGCAACAAACTGAATACTCATAACAGCTTTGGTATAATCGAAATCAACCAGCTTTTCAAAATCCTCGGGGTCGCCGCTCATGCTGTAAAACTCGATGTACTGCGCAATAGCCTGACGGCTATCGGGTATTTTATCGTAAAACTCGCTATCGGGCTCGTTGAGCGAGCGACTAATAATACGAATAACCGAAGCTAATGATGTGGCGCTCCCCACGCTGGGGTCTAGCTCCAGCTCGGTTTCAAACCTATCCATGGTTTGCATCACCTCAGGCTCCATAATATCGCCCTCAAAAAGTATGTTGATATTTTTGGTACCACCAAACTCCTTGTTAGCAATATCGGTTGATATGCGCAGCGAGTGGTCGCTTGGTAGCATCTTCTCAAAATTGATGCTTACCTGCAACCTACTAATACCAATGCCTGCAATTATCATAAAACTAACAAACACAAATACTACCCTTAAGGGCGATTGGGTTGATACTTTGCCCGCCCACGTTAGAAAATGGCTAACAAACGAGGTTTTACCCTTGGTTTTAAATGCTTTGGGTTTACCCTTGGGCATGCGAAGCATTACTGCCGGAATAAAAAACAGGCTCAGCGCCAAAGCAAAACCAATGGCTATTGAACTCACAATACCCATTTGCTTGGCGGGCAGCATAACGTGAGCAACCAGCCCCATAATACCAATTATGGTGGTTAGAGCGGTAAGCACAATGGGTTTCGCCAGCTGAGTAACCGACTCGTTAACAATTTGTGCCATGCTCCAGCTAGGATTGCTTGCATTAAGCTCCTGATATCGAGCAATTAGATGCACACCATAGTTATTGGCAATGGCAATCATCATGATAGGGACTATTACTGCAATTATGCTTAAATCGTATCCCAGAATGGGCATAAGCCCCATGGCCAAAGCAATGGACATAACCACCACTGCAAAGGGCAGCAGTACGCCCCTCCGCTCTTTAAACGAGAGGTATAGAAATATGAGCATAATTATTAGTCCCAAGGGCATAAGTATTGCCAAATCGCGGATAGCCTTACGCTGAATCTCGTACCTTAAAAATGGTAACCCATTTATATAAATTGGCTCATCGCCAGTATTTTCAGCTAGAGTAGCATCGATAAACTCAAAAATTTGGTCGTCGGTTACACCCTCGTTGGCATTTAGAATGATTGAAGTGTACCTAAAATCGTCGGAAACCATAAGCTTGTATGCCAACGGATTCTCCTTTAACTCCTGCCTAAGCTGCTCACGTTCCTCATCGTTTTGAGGCAAATAGCGCACTGCAGGGTCAACCATCATAGCGCCATCCTCGCCCCTAATGTACTTGGTTTCAAATAGCGATAGCACATCATCAACCAGCTCTGAATATTTAAGCTCACTATTAATTGCCTCAACGCGCTCCAATGTTTGGGTCGAGAGCACATCGTCCGATTCAAAAACTAGTAGAATGGGGTCGTACTTACCAAAAATCTGCTCCAGCTTATCGTTGTTCAGCTTAGCCTCAATATCATCGGGCAGGTAAGCCATTAAATCGGGGTTAATACGTGCTTTGGTAAGCGGCAAAACCATTAGCAGCGTCACAATTATTGGCACAACAATTAGCCACCGCCAGTATCGAGTTATAAATGTGTTTGTGTTCATATTATTGGAATTATGTTTAGACTTTTTGGTTGATTGGTTGGTTGAATGATTGAATGATTGACTGATTGATTGATTGATTGGTTGATTGACCCTGCCTTTGCAGGCCCGCCTGACCACGGTAGTCGGGCAGGCAGGCAGGCAGGCTGACAGCGTGCGAAGCACCCTGCCAAACGAAAGTGCAGGCAAGCTGTCAGCGTCATTGAAGTAGAGGGTTTAGAGTTTTAAGTTTAGAGTTTAGAGTTTAGAGTTCATAAAATTCATGTAGTTTAGAGTTTATTAAGGTTTGACTTTTGACTTTATGAACTTTAAACGTTAAACTATAAACTTCGAATTCTAGGCACTTTAAAACCCTACCTCAAGCCCAACAAACACACCATTCATTACCTTTCCCGCCATATTGTATATAGATTGGTCGGGGCCAAGCATATAGCTACAGCCAATATTTGCTGCCACGGCATCGGTAACGCTCCACTTTACCTTACCCCTAAACAATTGCTCCTCGGTAGTAAGATTATAGGCACCAGCAAGTTCAACATTCAGCTGCTCGTAAAAAAACGACCTGTTGAGCGAGAGAAAAAGCATATGGTTGGTTTGCTCCTGCTGATTAAAGATTCGCCGGTTGTACATCATCGATTCGTACTGGGCCATTTCAGAAGCATACTGCATCATGGCATCGGGATTAAATCCTGTTAGGGTTGGCTCGGTGAGCTCAGCAAAATCGAAAGTATATTTACCAACATATTGAAAAATTGCCGTGGTTTCCCAGAAACTACGCTCAATTCCAACAACGTACGAAAAATCGGGGTTTGGAGTATGCATCTGCTGCTGGTAATCGTCTGTTATACTAAGTGCACCCTCGCCCCGCACAATCCATGATTTTATGGGGATAGCAAAATCGGCTCCAATTGTGTGCATAAAGTATGGGGTTGGACTAAACTCTACCCCAAGCGGATTAACAGAAAAGTTGGTTAGCGAAAATCCGTAGAATGGGTTATAACCAACAAAATACGAAAGCGATGCGCCCATAAACGACTCCTCAAGGTTAGCCCTTATGGCCAGCGCACCCTTATCGAATTGCAAAGTGGGGTATTCCAAGCTAGCAAAAGTGGCAGGCTGATCGGTTTGAAACAGGTCGTACCGATAAACCGATGGCCGATAGAATGGAATGGCAATTAGCTCAATATCGAAAGTATGCGTTGGGCGCAAACGTGCCCTAAGCATAAAGTTCGATAACTTCTGGTCGTCGGGCTCGGGGGTAAGAAAAAAGTAGTCGTTAGGCGTAATGTTGTTTGTAGGATTAAAACCATCGGTACGCCCCCAGGTCACGATTTGATTACCTAGAAACAAATCAACATTTTCTCCCTTATAGCCACCATAAGCCTCTTTCAGCTGCAGCTGCAGCTCGCGCGCTCCAAAGAAAACGCCCTCGCGCACACGCATATCGGCCACCATAAAGGCTTTGTTCTTCTCGAGCGAGGCTTGTAGCGAGAACTCGCCAAAGGCGTTGGTGTAATCGTACACATCGCCAGCACCATACGCCACTCCCCTAACAAATCCGCTGAACTTAAGCGAAGCTTTATCGTCGCCAGATGTTGACTCGGAGGTTAAATCATCGAATATGCTTTGGCTATATCCGCTTATTGAAGCTAGCGCAAAAATTAAAATTGGGATAACTATCCTTTTCATAAAATTTCAGATTTATAAACAGGTTTAACATACCCCAAAAGTAGCGTACCATAGGAGGTCTAACGGTTTTTAATTTAAAAGTTGAACCGCAGGTTGTGGTTGGAGTTTTAATAGTTGAACTGGGAGGATTGAAAGAAATAGGTGATTGGTTGATTGCCTGCTTGACTGCGTTGACAGCAGCCAGGGCTGATTGATTGGTTAATAGACCTGACAGCGTGTGAAACACCTGTCAGGGTCAAGGAAGTATAGAGACTAGAGTTTAGGGTTCACAATTTTTAGGATGACTGGGTGACCTTTCAAACTGATGTTTGCGGCAGGTAAGTTGGTTAATTGATTGAGGATATAAAAGATCGGATAATCATTTTAACAAACCGATTACAGATGACAGACAACATTAAATCTTTAGACTTTAAACTTTAGACCTCTATACCTTCAAGAATTGCGGAACTGCTGCGGGGTAAGCCCAGTAAGGCGCTTAAAAACGGTAAAAAACGACGACTTGCTGCTAAAACCACACTCATATCCAATGGCCTCTATAGAATATAGATTGCCGATATCCTTGAGCATTGTTTTAACCTGAGCCACGCGATACTCATTAACAAACTGAAAGAAATTTTTGCCTATATCCATATTCAGCACCTCGGTTATCTGATACTTTGGATACCCCAGCGCCGAGGAAATCATATCCATACTTAGATCTGGATTGAGGTATGGCTTCTCTTTTTGGAAGTAACTCTCGAGGCTTTGCCTAATTTTGGCCTTACGGGTTGGTGTTAGTAGCGATTGGCTATATCGTTGTGGCTTGTCATTATCGGGCACAATATCAGCAAAAATAACCTGCTGCTGCAAACCGTAAAAACCAAAAATGTAAACCATTATCAGCATGGCCGAGTAGATGTATATGGGTGATAAGGGAACTCCAATATCAACAAAAACTGATGTTATGGCAATGGCAATGGCAGTAAAGCAGAAGACATTGTAGAAGAATACCACAAACAGCAACCACCCCACCCGCTTGTTGCTCTCGATATTGGAAAACTCGTTAACAATCCGTTTCCTGTGCCTGTATAGGGTAATGGCTGTGCTGTAGTTATAAATTGCCCATGAAAGGATTGAAGCCAGCGAGAATACGACACGAAACCAGAAGTTGGAATCCTGCACAAGAAAACCTTGCATAGCGTGCGGAACATGAAGAATGTACGAAAAGGATTCGAAAAAAATGAACGGAACAAGGTGAAGAAGCTGTAGATATTTTAGCTTGAATTTTGTATCGATTAGCGACTGAACATAAAGATAGAACGCTGGGTTAAAGAGCAAAAACGAGCTCGAGAGCAGTGGGTAATCAAAAACCGAATAATCGATACCACATGTTAAAAACTCGATGGCCAGTAACGATAGCCAAGCGGTTAGCAACTTATCGGACACGCTGCGATTGCGCTTGCCAAGCATAATAATTGCGGCAAATAGCCCCTGCGAAAAACCTACCCAAGCAATTGCTTCCATTTATTTATGTTGATATTAAAGATCGTTATACGATTTACGAATGGCCAACCCAATGGCCTTAGCCAGTAAAGGAGGAACCGCATTGCCCAGCTGTACCAGCTGTTTGTTTTTGGGTCCCTCAAAAATAAAATCGTCGGGGAACGACTGCAGGCGCGCCATTTCGCGAGCAGTGAGTACCCTTGGCAACTTTGGATGCACATTCACCCCGCCATGGTTTTCCTTTATGGTGCATGACGGTTCGTCCCAAGCACACTTTTTCCAAGCATCGGAGTAGCCCTTGTACAGGCTTTTACCAGCCTCTAGGGCAAGCATACGCTCCGCCATATCGGGTCTGTGCTTAGTAGCTACGTGATTAAATATTGGGTCGTCGGGTTTGTCTATCAAGTCGGCAATGGCCTCGCCAGTTGTAACATAATGGCTGGGTTGCAAAAATGGCTTTGGATGAAGATTCTCTTTACCAATGCGGTTACCAATAAATATTACCCGGTCGCGCTTTTGCGGAACGCTATAATCGGCTGCTCGCAGAACGGTTACATTAATGGCGTAACCTGCCTGCTCAAAATCGTTCAGAATCATCTGCTCCACTTTGCCGCCCAGCATCGACCTAAGGCCAACCACATTCTCACACACCACAAACTCGGGTTGCAAATTTTTAACAATTTCAAGCAGCTCCTTGTAAAGCGAGTTTCGGGGATCGTCAACTATTCTATTGCCAGCCAAGCTAAATCCCTGACAAGGAAAACCACCTGCCACTACGTTTAGCCTACGACCATTTAGCTCACTCTTAACCGTTTGGTAGAACTCACTCTTCTTATCATCGCACTTAATATCTCCCTCAATAAACGGATGCGAAAAGTTACGGCGGTAGGTTTTTCCGGCCTCGGGAAACCAGTCGAGCCCGCAAATGCCTTTTAAGCCAGCCATTTCGAATCCCTTGGTAATACCACCGGCACCCGAAAACAGATCGACAAACGTAAGGTCACTTTTTGTTGGTGTATCCCATACATCATCAATATCAACCCAGCTAACCTCATCGGTTCCGTTGGCTCCCCTATATCCTGCAGATGCTTTTTTTTGATAATTATTCTTCACCTTGCCATCCAAATCGAAGTGATCGGGTTGCTGTGAAGATAGGTTGATAAACTCCTCAAGAGCATCAACGGGAATTCGGTAAACCCCACCCACCTTAACCGACTTGAGCTTGCCGCTGGCAATATGACGGCGCACCGTTTTTTGCGACAGGCTAAGTATTTGCGCCACTTCTACAATGGAATGAAATTTATTACTCATTAGATAATGTCTAAATTTGTCCACTTTGCATGGCAAATGTAACCATTTTTACACTGCAACAAAACGCCTTGCAAGGCTTCCATCACGATTTTCGATTATAAAAATGATATCGGATTTTACATCGCTGTGCTTAATAAACTTTGCTTTGTCGGTAACTCGCCCCGCGTATTCCGTAAAGGTTTTCTCCTTAAAATCCCACTGACAACGCAATTTTAAAGTATTACGAGTGGATACAAAGGAATGATGTACTATAAATATTCTATTCTGCCTACAGTTTCTAACCCCGGTGCTTTGGTGAGTATAAAAAAAATTCACCAGCTGCTCAGGATGTCTAAATAGAGTTGACATTACGCTACGGAATTGCTTGGGCACCTTGGTACTCTTTATATCAAAACGTAACCCTGGGTTGCCATTAAATTCAATATCGTATGTTTGATCCCTTGGATTTGGATTAGGTTTTACATTACCATTTGTTGCAAAAATGTGCTCATCGCACCTAGCGCATTGCCACAAAAACCAACGATGCATAAAGTATTGCTGCTTGACATCAGGTAGGTTTTGAATCTTGTGACACAAATCGGCATAGCTTTGAATAGAAAACAAATTGATAAGCCTATCAGTAATATCAACTGTAATTCCCCTAACCTGGGGAGCGGTGCAGAATGATGCTACTGATAGGCTTATCAATTTGTTT
>DDWD01000002.1:4733-5037 GCA_002345825.1 Bacteroidales bacterium UBA2295 | reverse complement strand
AAGCGCGACGAAATCATTCCAACTCCTGCTTCGCCCGATATCTTTTCCTTGTTCCCATCTTTCATCACAATCTCAAGAACCGAAGAGAGCCTTCCGCCATATCGGGCAGGAAAACCGCCCTTGGTGAGTTCCAGGCTTTTAATGGCATCGCCATTGAACAGCGAGAAGAATCCGAAAAGGTGGTAGGCATTGTAAACCGTTGCATCGTCTAGGATAATAAGGTTTTGGTCGGGTCCACCACCGCGCACGTAAAGGCCGCTGGTGCCTTCGCTGCCCTTTTGCACGCCGGGCATGAGCTGCACAA
>DDWD01000002.1:0-4697 GCA_002345825.1 Bacteroidales bacterium UBA2295 | reverse complement strand
ATTTCCATCACGCTCATCTGCGAGCTACGGCTCGATTGCTTAGGCATTTCGCCTCTAACTTCAACGCCCTCTATTTCGATGGAAGGATCGAGTTCCACGTTTAGCGGAATGTTTTTATCGAGCTTAATGCTGTAGCTTCGTGGTTGGTAACCAACAAAGGAAAACACTAGTTCATACTCACCCGAGGGAAGCGTAAGGCTATAAAAACCGTAGCTGTTTGATGCAGTCCCCAGAGTAGTTTCAGGTATGTAGATATTTACCCCGGGCATAGTTTCGCGGCTACCTTTTTCGTATACATAGCCACTAATAGTAAATCGATTCTGTGCTTGTGTTTCAAGGCTAATTAGGCTTATAGCAAGCACTGCAAGCATTAAAAACTTTCTTGTCATTAGGTTAGGGTGGTTTTTGTTTTTCTCAAAGTAGTAAAACTGCTGTTTTTAAAATTTATTTGATTGGGAACAAAGATAATGCTAGAAATACTTTGTAACTTATTTTTTTGCTATGCGTTCTAAATGTCTTTAAACATTCATTCAATTGTTTTGTTATTGGATCTTAATGCCTAAATTTTGCGAGAATGCAGTACGATATGTTTTTATGGGAAGAATTTGTTCAGTCGAAGGATGCAGTTTTGCTTTACCTGCATAACGATACTTGTGGCGTATGTAATACCTTACATCCTAAGGTAAGGGAATTGCTAGATACAAAATTCCCTAATATTGAAATGGTTGATATGGATGCTGTGGAAAATCGTGAGTTGGCAGCGCAGCTCAGGATGCTTAGCATACCTGGTATTGTATTTTACGCTATGGGTAAAGAGGTTTTTAGAGCCAATGGAATGATATCGCTGGGGGAGTTGGAGCAGAAAATTGCTCGTCCGTATAGCCTTATGTTTGAATAATTATTATCCGATACAAGGTTTAGAGTATCTTAACCTCGTATAGTTTAGGCCAGTTTTTACCAGTAACAAAAAGCCTTTCGCGCTCCTTGTCCCAAGCAATTCCGTTAAATACATCAATGTTTCTGTGCCTATCGGCTTGGGGTAGGAGGTTCGAAAAATCAACTTCAGCTTCAACCATTCCGGTTGTGTGGTCAATAATCACAATCTTATCGGTAAGGTAAATATTGGCGTAAATTTTTCCGTTGATATACTCCAGCTCATTGAGCTGGTTTACAGCACCTCGGTGATCGTATACCTCAACTCGTTTTAGTTCGGTAAATGATTGTGGTTCCAGGAAGTATAGGATGTTTGAGCCATCGCTCATAACCAGCTTATCTCCAACAGTAGTAAGACCCCAGCCTTGCGTGGGGTAATCGAACGTACGGATTAGGTTGAAGGTATTTGGCTCGTAAACAAAACCCTTGCGCGAGGTCCAGGTTATCTGGTAAATCTCATTGTCGATTATGGTTGCCCCTTCGCCAAAATATTTTCGTTCCAAGTTAACGCTTTGAATCACTTTCCCTGTTTCAATCTCAACGCGGCGAAGCGTTGATAGGCCATTCTGGCCAGTGCTCTCAATTAAATCTCCGTTGTAGTAAAAAAGCCCTTGGGTGTAAGCCTCAGTATCGTGAGGAAAAGTGTTTACAACCTGATACTTGAGTTGTTGTGGGGCTCTGTTTGCCTTTAGCTTAAACCCAACCGATGCGGTTTGCCTTTGGCCATTGTGCCATGCAGTGGCTCTAAGCAAATGGCTTCCGAGCGTGAGATTATTGGTTTCGATGGAGCGTGTTAGCTCATACAGCTGGCCAATGCGGTTATTGTTTATGCTTAGTACAATCGAATCGGCTGCTATGGTATCGTTTATTAGCCTGAGCTTTAGGTCGAATTCCTCACCCAGTGTGAAAACGGTTCCATTTACGGGTTCCGATACTCTAACCAGCTGGATAGCCTGTGGCTTTTTGCGGGTGGAGCGTTCAGGCGATTTCGATCCGTTGCATGCACCTAAAGCTATGCTCAGCAGCGCAATACCCATCAGTGATAATCTATTCATCTTTTGTTGTAATTATATTCCAAGCCATCGTTTCCAACGGGGTTTTCGGCCAAGGTTTTTTACTGCAACTTTTTCCAACTCAATATTTTTTTCCTCGGGGAAAAGCTCTTGCCACACCCTGCTCCAGCCAATAAAACCTCCTATATTTCTATCATCTATAAAAATATCGGCTTCAATCTTTCGCGATATTTCGTCATCAAGTCCCTCCTCTGGATGGTTCGCATTTACGGCGAAAAACTCAATGCCGTTATTGCGGCAGAAATCGATGGCCTCGTCAAGTTCTTTGCCTTTTCTTACTGTCCAAAGTATTAGTATAAACCCTTTGTCCTGCATTGCCTTTAGCGTTTCAAAGGCAAACAGCATCGGTTTCCCTATGGCAGGAAACTGGTTCTCAACTATTGTTCCATCAAAATCAACAGCAATTTTTAGCATTACTCACACTAATTTTTGCAAATATAGTAATTGCTATTGGTTTGGGTAAATTCTGTTTTTAGTTTAGGTTGATTTTTATGTAGGTTCTTGGATACCTGTCCGTAAGCATAAATTTAAGCCATAAGAAAAAGGGATTGGTTGCTGCCAATCCCTCGGTTCTGTATTGCTGAAATTATGTTTTGCTCTAAACGTTTTTGTTGGGTGCTAAAAACTTGTTGTAGGCCAGCAATCCTACAATTGTTAGCACACCAATCCCGCTAAACATAAGCCAAAGTAGGCTGGGACGTCCCATTTCGGTTATAAGTTTCACGTAGGTAAATGCCCCTAGAACTCCTCCAACACCACTACCAATTACTCCGTAAAGGAATGAGTATCCTAGGTAAAGAGCCTTTTTGTCGGGGGGTGCAATAAGGCCGACGTAGGAGATAAATTTGGGGTGAGCGGTCATCTCGCCTACCGAGAATATAATAATACCCGCCATGAACACCCAGGCATGGGTTGATATTGCCAGCACGCCCATACCTACTGTACCCATTGCAATGCCAATTATCATAGTTGGCAAGGCCTTGGTGTTTTTCACAATGGTTGACACGAATAGCTGGAGCAGAATGATGGTTCCGGCGTTGATTACAGTAACATGTTCTGCTTCGAATTGCCAGGTTGGGTTCTCAACAAAAAGGGCAAGGAATGAGTTAACTGCGTTGTTAACAGGGGTCATATCCATATGCTCGGTTAGGTACCAAAGTACAGTGCCAAACATCTGGAAGTAAAGAATCCAGAAGCAGGAGTAGATGGCAATCATAACTATAAACCGGTAGTCCTTTAGCACCATGACAGCACCCTTTAGCACCTCTCCAAGTTTTTTCTGAACTGCTGGTTTTTCGGGTTCTTGGTACACAAAAAGGGCTAGGAAAAGAAGCCAGCCAGTACCCACGGCGGCCATAATGAAGATATAATTCCAACCCAAGTCCTTAAGGATAGGGATAAGTATCAGCGGAAATAGGAATGCACCCAGGTTGATGGTCCAGTAGAAAATTCCAAAACCGAGTCCCGAGTTGCTTTTGTCGGTGCTCCGGGCGATGGTGCCTGAAATTACTGGTTTAAAAAAACCAGCCCCGGTTACCATAAGGATTAAACTAGCAAAAACAAAAATGTATGACGTGCTGATGCTAGTGAAGAAGTAACCAAGCGACATTACTATAAACGAAAAGATCAATGTTTTTTTGTATCCAAACTGATCGGCAATAGCACCGCTAAGAATTGGCAAAAAGTAGAGCAATGGTGTGATTACACTTTGTATAGCTCCTACGCCCTCCTTGGTGAAACCAAGCCCACCCTTGCTTACATCGAGAACCAGATAAACAGAAAGGATAGACATTACGCCGTAGTAGGAGCCACGTTCAAAGAACTCCATTACAATCACGGTCCAGAAATTACGCGGGAACGAAGCAATTCCCTTCTTCTGTGGTTGTTTTTCCATTTGTTGTATGATTTTATATTTAATTCGGCTCAAATCTATATTTTTATTTTGCGCCAAAAAAGAATATTTAGCAAATATGGGGGAGATTTTGCGAAAATCAACGATTATTCTAGAGCTTCCATTCCAATTATTTTATTGAGAATGGCGTAGATTGTTAAACCCGAAACGGTTTTTATTCCCAGCTTTCGGGTAATATTTTTTCGATGCGTTATTACGGTATGTGGGCTTATAAAATTCTTTTCGGCAATCTCTTTGTTTGATAAACCAAGGGCAACATTTTTGAGTATTTCAATCTCCCGTTCGCTTAGCTCGGAGTTTTCGGGATTAGCATCCTGGGTTTCCCTAAGGCCAATCACCTCCCTTATCTTTTTGAGCACCGATGATTTGCTCTCGCTTATTTGTATCTCTCTTGATACTAAATCGTTGTGTTTGCTGGCAGCGGTCAAGTCCGAGTTTGAGACGACAACAACAGATAGTTTGTCCTTAATGTTTTTCAGACTGTTGAGTTCACTTTGGCCGAGCTTATCTATCAAATCAAGATTTATTACCAAAGCATCGGCTCGATAATAATTAACCGAATCGGTAATTTTTTGTGCATTCTCCAGCTCACGAACCACAATGGTATTGGGCAGCTCGTTTATAAGATTTACAAGCCCTTTGCGGATAATGTACGAGGGTTCTGCTACTATGAAAGTTACCTTGCTCATTGCTTCTGAATCAACACTTTTTCCATTTCAATCACCTTGGGGGCGAGCACCTTTTCCTCAATGCGGGCGTGGTTATTTATATCCTTTTGC
>DDWD01000013.1 GCA_002345825.1 Bacteroidales bacterium UBA2295 | reverse complement strand
ACAGGTAAAGGTGAACTGTCTGATTTTGGCGCTATGGCCAATGAGGTGAGCAAAAATCAAGTAATTCTATTTGGTGAGCTACATGATAATCCCATAGCCCACTGGCTACAGCTGGAATTAACCAAGAAAATATATGAAATGAAAGGTCCTGCTTTGATTCTTGGTGCCGAAATGTTTGAAACCGACAACCAGCTGTTATTGGACGAATATCTTAAAGGTTTAATTTCGCAGGGTCGATTTGAGGCAGAGGCACGGCTTTGGAACAATTACAAAACGGATTACAAACCACTGGTTGAGTTCGCAAAAGCGAATAATCTTTATTTCCTGGGCACAAATATACCTCGTCGTTACGCATCGATGGTTGCAACCGGAGGATTCGACGCACTTGAGAACCTATCGAATGAGGCCAAAAAGTTTATCGCCCCACTCCCCCCTCCCTACGATTCCGAACTCCCTGGCTACAAAGCCATGCTAAGCATGATGGGGATGCCGGGCAAGTCAGGATCAAGCAATGATAACTTCCCAAAAGCACAAGCCATTAAGGATGCCACTATGGGCTGGGTAATTGCCGAACATATTACAGAGCAAAGTACCATTTTGCACTATCACGGCACGTACCACTCAAACAACTACGAGGGGATAGTTTGGTATGTAAATCAGTACAAACCAAATATGAGTATTGCTACCATTGCAACAGTTCTTCAAAATGATATAAGCAAGCTTAATGAAGACAACCATAACCTGGCCGATTTTATAATTGTAATTCCTACATCGATGACAAGAACATACTAATTCGTACTATTAAACAATCTGCATAATCTGATGCAAAGGCGATTATTCATCGTAGCTATTCCTCTCCTAATTGCTTTAAAGGGATTTTCTCAAAATGAGACCCTGGCAATTTCCGACTCTACATATCGGCAACGCCTATTCACCCTAGCTGGCACAGGAACGGGTATATACGTAGGCGGATTATCATTCTTAGGTTTTGTATGGTACAAAGACCACGAGCGGGTTCCATTCCATTTTTACGATGATAGCAAGGGCTACCTGCAGATGGATAAGTTTGGCCATGCATACGCTGCTTACTGGGAAAGTTATGCTGCCTACAATGCGCTAGTTTGGGCTGGGGTTAGCAAAAGGCAAGCGTTAATTTGGGGCGGTCCTGTGGGGTTTATCTTTCAGTTTCCCATTGAGGTATTTGATGGACTTTACGAGGGCTGGGGTTTTTCATGGTGGGATGTTGGCGCCAACGCCTTTGGCTCAGCACTTTTCTCGGCTCAACAAGCGATGTGGGGCGAGCAAAAGATGCTGATGAAGTTCTCATACTCACCCAGCGGTTATCCTAAATATCACACCATACTAGGAGAAACACCTCTGGAGAGCTTCTTCCTCGATTATAATGGGCATACCCACTGGCTATCAATCAACCTAAAAGGAATTACTGGGATGCAAGAAATACCGCCTTGGCTTAACATTGCCTTTGGTTACAGCGCCAACGGGATGATTAAGGAGTTTGAGAACCCCACCTGGTACAGGGGTAAACCTTTTCCGCATCTCGACCGGTACAGGCAATTCCTATTTTCGCTAGATATTGATTTGACCAAAATTCCAGCCAAACGAAAATGGGTTCGCACCACGCTGCAAACCATCAATATGATTAAAATACCCTTTCCAACATTGGAGTACAACAGGATTGATGGGGTGAAATTCCGACCAATATACTTTTAGCCCAGACGCTTCTCGAAAATTATCCTAACAAGTTCTGGGGTATCACCAGACGCTACCCCCATATTCATAAATCCTTTTTTCTCAAGAAGTTTACAAAGGGACTCATCATCAATAGGAATAACACCACGGAGCATCTTGAATCCATGCTCCCGCGAATGCGTCTCGGCAAAATCAATCATCTCTTTGGCCAAACCTCTACCCTGAAAGTGTGGAAAAATAGCAAGCCGATCTAGGAACGAAACAGCTGCATCTGAGGCGTCGGGTTTAACAGTGATGGTTCCAACAGGTATTCTACCTATGAAAACTAGATGAATGTAACTCTTGCTAATATCATGAGAAATCTCGGCATAATCGTCATGGGTATTATGCCATGAGGATAATCCCTTGGCAATTAGCTGCTCTGCACACTCACGGATAATATATAAAACCTCCAGAAGTTGGGTCTCCTTGGCTGGCTGAATAGTTAAAGGTTTAGGGTCCATGGCAAATCTGTGTTATTTGATAGAATAAACCAATTCGCCATTCACAAAGGTCTTCTCAACCTTAACGTTGGGCAACTTGCTATTGGGTGCGGTCATAATATCATCCTCAAGAACTACAAAATCGGCGGCCTTACCTAGCTCAAGGCTGCCCTTTACCTCCTCCTCAAAGGCAGCTTTGGCTGCCCATATGGTCATAGCGCGAAGCGCCTGCTCACGTGTAAGGGCGTTCTCCATCTGAAAGCCATTGGGTGGAAAACCATCCATATTCTGACGAGCTACGCCGGCATAAAATCCGTAAAGTGGGTTGATATGCTCAATGGGGAAATCGCTGCCATTGGGCAGCCATCCGTTTTGCTTAAGCAAATCCTGATAGGTGTATGCGTACTTAATTCTATCGCCCAACCTGTCGGCAGCCCAAATCATATCGGAGGTGGCGTGAGTGGTTTGCACCGAGGGTACAATGGCCAGCTGGCCAAAGCGCGGCAAATCGTCGGGGTGAATGGTTTGGGCATGCTCAATGCGCCAGCGCAAATCGTTGCCGGGCTCTAAGAACTCCTCAAAAATATCTATCATTAACCTTGCCGCCGCATCGCCAATACAATGCACAGCGACCTGATAGCCCGACTCGTGAGCCTTACGCGATACATCGGCGAGCTTTTCGGTGGTTTCGAGTTGCAATCCTATTGTGCCGGGTGCATCGGAATATGGTTCAATCATAAGCGCACCGCGCGAACCAAGTGCACCGTCGGCAAAGAGTTTTACTGTACGTACCGACATGTTGGGTGTAACGTACACGCCCTTATCGAGAAAATGTTCGCAATTCTCCTGAGTAGGATTTAGCATTACGTTTATCTTCATCTTCAGTTTGCCAGCCCTGTGCAGCTCATCGAAAAGAAGCGCATCGGATAGATCGGTTCCGGCATCGCTTACTGAGGTTAGCCCCACGGCAAAACAGTTTTGCTGTGCATTAACGAGAGCCTGAACTTTATCGTCTTTTGAGTCGGCAGGCACCAAATCGCGAACCAGATTAATGGCATTGTCAATTAGCACACCCGTAAGCACCCCGTTAACCTTGATTATATCACCTCCTGTAACCAGCGTATCGGCATTGAACCCAGCCAACTCTAATGCTTTGGAATTGGCAATGGCAGCATGCCCATCGATACGGGTAAGCAGAACGGGCTTATTGGGGAAAGCTTTGTCGAGCAAATCCTTGGTGGGGAACTCCTTCACGTCCCACTCGTTCTGGTTCCATCCACGGCCAAGCACCCAGTCGGAAGGATACTCCTGCTGATGCTCCACCAGCCTATCAACCGCCTCGGACCACGAGCCCACTCCGGCAAGCCAAGCATTCCTTAACCCAAGCCCATACCCCAAGAAATGGCAATGGGGGTCGATTAAACCGGGGTAAACAGGTTTGCCCTCAAGGTCGATTATATTATCAGTTTTATATTTACTCTGAATGGTCTCGCTATCGCCCAATGCAACAATTTTGCCATTGGCAACCGCCATGCTTTGGTATATGGTAAAATCGTCATCAACCGAATAGATGGTGGCGTTTGTAATAATTAAATCCACATTATTTGAGGTACACGACATAACAAATGGTATTGTAAGGGAAATTACAATTCCCCATAGTTTCAACTTGAATAACATTGGGTAAAGGTTTTGGTTGCAATATACAAATATATTGTTTTTGGGCGATAAACAAGTAAACTCGAATTCACGGCACTTTAAATCGTTTTTTAATCTTAAAAACGGCACACCTTACCCTCAAAATTAGGTGTGAAAGCATTGTTCCACGAAGTTCTTTTAATAAAAAAAACAACATTTCGTAACATAAACAATCAGTTGATATTAAACAATATTTGATAACTTTGGATGCTAGATGCTATTCGTTCGACATTTTTGTAAAGATGAAAAACCTTTATCAGTCCCTCATACTCCTCTCTATCATTCCCCTCTCCTTTAACAGTTTACTGGCACAGGATTTAAAAGGAATCGTATTAGATAGTATTACAAACAATCCAATTCTTGGTGTTAATATCCATATAAAGGATAAAAAAGCAGGCACTTCAACTAATAAAAATGGAGAATTCTCCCTAAATCACATCATTCATGATACTGATAATGATACACTTTATTTTTCTCATATTGGATACCTAGCAAAGGAGATTAGCTGTCGAGATCTTTTGTCAACTGGCAATACTGTACTTCTTTCAAAGAGGATTCAGAATGTTGATGAAGTAAAGATAACATCGAGCCAAAAACGCAAACCGCAATTAAAATACAGCAAATTAGCCTCTTTGAAGGAAGGGCTATATTCATTTGGCGCGTTGATGTTGGGGAGCAACATTTATGTTATTGGAGGAAACTCTACATTCCAAAGTGATGAGGCATTAAAAGCCTTTGCATTGTATGGAGATGATTTTTTAAAAAAGCACAAAGCAAATTTCTCATGGCAAAACTACTCTGAAAATATGTACACTTATGATATACAATCGGATGAATGGGCTACTAGTAATACAAAATTCAGAAAGAGAGCATACCACAACATTAACTATTACAATAACAAAATAATAGTTTTGGGTGGAAAGCGGTTAACTGCCAATAGAAAGTATGAACTATTGGATGAGACAATTGAAATATTCGACATAAAAGCTGAAACAAAAACAGTGGATAGCACCAATCCTCATCAAGCAATAAATTTTGCATCAGTAGTATATGAAAGCAACCTAATTGTTATGGGCGGCTCAACAAAACTAAAACCTGATGGTACTAAGTTATACTCCAAAAAGGCTCACCTATTAAACCTAGAAACAGGGTACTGGTATGAGTTGAACGAAATGCCCGCAGCGAAGGAAGTTAAAGGAGTTCTTGTAAATAATAAAATTTTCCTAATTGGTGGACTTAACACCACACCTTTATATGAAATTGAATCCTACAACATTACTACAGGTGAATGGCAAACCGAATCTTATCTCTACTTTCCTGTTGAGAGACCAGCATTAACATACTTTGATGGTACCATTTACATTTATGAAAACGGGACTATACAAGCCTATAATATTGAAAGCAAAATCGTTCGCTCATTTTCGGTCGATTTGTATTTAAATTATTCTGAACTGTTTGTTGCAAATAATAAACTACTAATACTTGGCGGCTATTTTAAGGATGAGTATTCTACAACCCCATCGCCATACCTGTACAGCATTGATATGATGACTTTTAAACAGCATCAATAGCAATATCATTTTTCATACTTCATCTTTTTTGATGATAAATAATTTCTAGGCTACTATCAATGCAAGCTACAAAACATTAATCATTTCTCAATAATTACATATCCATATGCCTAATTTACTAATCACTTGAGGCAACAATATTTGCTATATTTGGGGGTTCTATTGATAAAAAGAGTCTTTTGACTAAATGTTATTTAAATGAAAAGGGTTTTTCCTCTCATTCTTACTATAATTGCCTTTGGGTTCTCGAGCTGCTACAAGGAAACCATATCAACAGACCCTTCCATAAAGCTTAGCTTTAGCGCCGACACTGTGCTGTTCGATACGGTATTCACCGCCATTGGCTCAGCCACGCGTTACCTTAAGGTTTACAACCCTAGCAAAAGCGATATCGAGATTGCGTCGGTTCGCCTTGCAGGGGGACAAGCATCGCCCTACCGAATGAATGTGGATGGCGAGGCCACCCATACCGCTCAAAATATATTTGTTAGGGGCAATGATAGTCTTTTTGTTTTTGTTGATGTAAATGTAAATCCCACAAACGAAAACTCACCTCTGCTTATACCCGATTCCATCATCTTCGAAACCAATGGCAATATCCAGGATGTGAAGCTGGTAGCCTGGGGACAGGATGTTCATCTGCTGAACAAAAAAATCATCTCTGAACCAACCCGATTTACAGCCGAGAAACCATACCTCATATACAACTACGTGTACGTTGAACCCAATATTGAGCTCACTATTGATGCCGGGGCAAAACTACATTTTCACAACCAAGCGCAGCTGATTGTTAGTGGTAGTTTGCAAGTGAATGGGGATCTCGAAAATCCTGTAATATTCGAAGGCGATAGGCTTGAGCCATTTTATCGCGATAAGGCAGGGCAGTGGGGAGGCATATGGCTTGCTGCTGGGAGCCATAGTCGCACCATTAATTGGGCCAAGATTAAAAATGCGATCAATGGAATTATTGTCGACACAGTTGGAATGCCTAATACTACAACCCTAGAAATTACCAACTCACGAGTTGAGAATATGAGCGCTACAGCGCTTTGGGCCCGAGGCGCCACCGTTGAGGCCGGGAACTGCCTTTTTGCCAACACTGCCGACTACACCGTGGCCCTTACCTGGGGAGGCAGCTATAAGTTTTACCATTGCACCATTGCCAACTACTGGGGGCAATACATCAGCCGAAAAAATCCGGCCCTTTACCTTTGGAATTACTACATCGATGGTAATGGGAATGTTCAACCCCGCGATATTGAAATGGCGCACTTTGCCAACTGCATAATTTACGGTTCGCGCAGCAACGAATTGCAAGTAAACGCTAGCTACCAAGGGCAGGAAGTAAATGCTGATATGGAGTACTATTTCGAGAACTCAATCCTTAGGGTTGATGATAATTATAACCTAAGCGATCCTAGTCGTTTCCAAAATATCATTATTGAAAACCCAAAATTTGCCGATCCATTTGCATTGAATTACGAACTCGACACCCTTAGTCCTGCAAAGGATATTGGGCATATAGATATAGCCACTCTTTTTCCCATCGATCTGAAGGGAATTAGCAGGTTAATCGATAAAGGCCCCGACCTTGGCGCATTCGAAAGGGTTGAGGACTCTGAAGCCAAATAGTATCAACACCCTTTGTGTTTAGGCTTCAACAAAGCAAAAACTTTCTACCTTTACCCTAGAAAAACATTACTAGCGATGAAACATATAAAACAAACCATAAAGATTTCATTTTTGGCCATTGCATTACTTGTACTTTTAGCTCAGGATGCATTATCGCAAGATAGGTTCCGCATTATGTTTTACAACGTGGAGAACCTCTTCGATCCATTTAACGACAGCCTTAAGAACGACGATGAGTTTACGCCCGATGGCACTCGATTTTGGACATGGCGCAGAATGAACGATAAGGTAAACAACGTGTATAAAGTTATCACAGCCGTAGGCGAATGGGATCCCCCTGCAATTGTGGGTTTCTGCGAAATTGAAAATCGTTTTGTGATTGATCGTATCACTAATCACACCCCATTATCAAAATTCAACTACCAGATTGTGCACAAGGAGTCGCCCGACTTCAGGGGAATCGATGTGGGGCTTATCTATCGCCCCGATAGGTTCACTGTGTATGAGGAACGGTTTTTCAGAGTTACCTACCCCGATAACCCCGACCGTGCCACCCGCGATATTCTATACACCCGTGGGGTGCTGTCGAGCAACGATACGCTACACGTTTTTGTCAACCACTGGCCATCGAAATACGGTGGTGCATTAGCCTCCGAACCTGGGCGTATTGCTGCAGGTAAAATCGTTCGCCAAAAGGTCGATTCCATTCGGGTCTTTTATCCCAATGCACATATCATCATCATGGGCGACTTTAACGATACGCCAAGCAGCAGGCCACTAACTGAAGGACTTGTAGCCGAGCCCCCTACCGAACCACTAAAGCCAGATGCGCTATACAACCTCCATCAAGTTTACGAAGCAAAGAGTGAGGGTACCCTAAAATATCAAGGTGTATGGGAGACTATAGATATGATGATCGTGTCGAAAAGCTTACTCAATAAACAGCATGGTATTTACACAACCTTTGATGGGGGGAAAATTTACCAAGGCAATTTTTTACTCGAGGAGGATGACCGTTTTGTGGGCGTACGACCTTTTAGAACCTACATTGGGTTTAGGTTTCACGGTGGCTATAGCGACCACTTACCAATCTATATGGATTTATTCCCCAACCATTAGATGCTATCTTTGATTTTTGAACAATGGACAACGCGCTAATCATTGTATTTGTTGGCCTTATCGTTTTTGCTTCGCACCTGTTCACAGGAATTTTTGAGAGAAAAAGGATTCCCGATGTACTATTACTAATGATCATTGGACTTATCCTTGGCCCTGTGCTTGGGGTGGTTTCGCCAGAGGACTTTGGTATTGCTGGCCCAATGTTCACAACCATAACGCTAGTTATTATCCTATTCGAAGGCGGACTTGCTTTACGTTTCGACACCCTAAAGAAAGCTTTTAGGGGGACATCGGCACTTACAACAACCAACTTTATAGCCACCACCCTGGTAATTGGTGTACTCGGATGGCTAATTTTCGGGCTTCAGCCCTTGGCAGCATTGATGTTGGGAGCCATTCTTGGGGGTACATCATCGGCAGTGGTTATACCCATGGTTCAGCTACTGCGCATAAACGACGACACCAAAACAACCCTAGTACTTGAATCGGCCATCAGCGATGTGCTGTGCATTGTGGTGGCATTGGCTCTACTCGAAACATTTCATGTAGATGAGGTGCGCGTTGGTTTTGTTGTATGGAAAATAATCAGTTCATTCGTTTTTGCCGCCGCTATGGGTTGGCTAGGAGCCATGGTTTGGTCGATGCTACTCAACCGCGTTCGAACCATAAGAAACACCCTTTTCACTACCCCTGCGTTTGTGTTTATTCTATATGGCGTTGCCGAGATTTTTGGATTTAGCGGAGCAATATCGGCGTTAGCATTTGGCATAACCCTGGCCAATATCGAAATCTTTAACGTGAGTTTCCTAAAAAAATTTGTAGCCAACAAACCCATTAGTCTAAACGAAACCGAGCGGGTTTTCTTTGGTGAGATTGTATTCCTCCTAAAAACATTCTTCTTTATCTATATCGGGCTATCCATTCAGCTACACAACATATGGGCATTGGCGTTCGGATTCCTAATCACCATAATCATTTACTTAATCAGGATCCCTGTGGTAAACATATCCATTCGCCGTCCATTTTCCACAACTGACCTCACCATGATGAGCGTAATGGTACCCAAGGGACTTGCAGCTGCCGTGCTGGCATCTATCCCAATGCAACAGGGTATCGAGGGCGGCGAGTTTATTCGCGATATCACCTATGCCGTTATCCTAATTAGCATCGTTTTTAGCAGCGTACTGGTTCCTCTGGTCGAAAAATCGGCATACGTTAGGAACATCTACGGATTGATGATAAGGAGAGGAATCTTTTTCTGGCGAAAGGATAAAACCAGCCCAACTACTCCCGACAAAAACGAGTAAACACCTATATTCTAGGGATTATGATATATAACACCAACCCCCAACCTGCAATAATATGCAAAACGCTTGGGGAATAGCCTAATAATTACCATTTTTGCCATTGATAAAATTACGAATAATGGTAACTCTCGATTTTGCAATATCAAAGGCTTTGGAGCACACCAAGGCCACTATGCCCGCCGAAAATATTCCTCTTTGGGACTCACTAGGTCGTGTATTGGCTGTTGATGTACTTTCCGATATCAACATGCCCCCATTCAACAAATCGGCAGTTGACGGTTACGCTTGTCGCAAGGATGATTTGGAGCAAACACTTAGGGTAATCGAGGTTATTGCAGCCGGACAAATGCCTCAGCAAGAAGTAAAAGCAGGAACTTGCTCAAAAATAATGACAGGTGCACCCGTGCCTGCTGGTGCCGACTGTGTAATAATGGTGGAAGAAGTTGAAGAGGTTGACATCAATACAATTCGGTATAACGGAAAGAGCAACAAATCGAATATTGCCAAATTTGCCGAGGATGTTAAAACAGGAGACCTAGTGCTACACAAGGGCACTATAATTGAACCCCAGCACATAGCTATTCTAGCCGCTGTTGGTGTCAACCAAGTAAGCGTTTCAAAAAAACCAAAGGTATCTATCCTTATTACTGGCGACGAGCTGGTTGAGATAGACAAAAAACCAGTAGATAGCCAAATTCGCAACAGCAATGGTCATCAACTATACGCGCAGGTTGTACGCACGGGAGCAGTTCCTAACTATGGTGGAATTGTTGACGATACCGAAGAGGCTACTCGCAATGCCATAGCCAACGCACTTGCCCAAAGCGACATGGTTGTACTCACCGGGGGCGTTTCTATGGGCGATTTCGACTTTGTGCCCAACGTGCTCAAATCGTTAGGTGTTGATATTCAATTCCAAACCATAGCTGTTCAGCCAGGAAAGCCTACCCTATTTGGAGTTAAAGGCAAGAAGTTTGTATTTGGCCTACCTGGCAATCCCGTTTCGTCGTTATTCCAATTCGATCTACTGGTGCGCTCAGCCCTTCTGAATATGATGGGTGCTAGCAAACCAACAAAAAGCATCATGAGGATGACGCTGGCCTCCAACTTTAAGAGGAAGCGCTCTCAACGATTATCGTTGGTTCCCGGCATAATTAACGACAAGGGCGAGGTCGATTTTCTAGACTACCATGGCTCAGCACATATTTTTTCAATGGCACAAGCACAAGTTATGGTTATAATACCCATCGGAGTCGATTCCATAAATAAAGGAGAACAAGTAGATGTACGACCACTTTAACCGCCGGATTAATTACCTGCGGATTTCTGTAACCGATAGATGTAACCTTCGTTGCGTTTACTGTATGCCCGAGGAAGGAGTACAACTCCTCAGTCATAAAGATATTTTAACTTTCGATGAGATTACTAATTTCACCCGTATCGCGGTAGAAATGGGCATTAATAAAGTTCGATTAACAGGTGGAGAACCTCTTGTTCGGAAAGGAATTGTAGATCTGGTAGGAATGCTCGCGAAGATAGATGGCATAAACGATTTAGCGATGACAACCAACGGCATTCTGCTTAAGGAACTTGCCAAACCGTTATACAATGCAGGATTAATGCGAGTAAACATCAGCCTTGACACTTTAAACCCCGAGAAATTCAGGCAGATAACACGCTTAGGCAATATTAATGATGTGTTTGAGGGAATAGAAGCCGCTAAAACGGCTGGATTAACACCCATAAAGATCAACTGTGTAGTAAATAAGAATTCCAACGAACCCAATGCTATTGAGGTAAGAAACTTTGCACAGGACAACGGGCTGCAGGTTCGTTTTATCCCACTAATGGATCTGGATAATGGAATCCACGGAGTGGTTGAAGGTGGCGAAGGTGGCGACTGTGCCCATTGCAACAGGCTTAGGCTCACTGCCAACGGTGATGTAAAGCCATGTCTCTTTAGCGACATTGGTTACAATGTAAGGGAACTGGGCAATCGACAAGCCATACTAGAGGCCGTAAACAACAAACCAGCCTGCGGTGGAATAAGCACCAAAAGTGAGTTTTACAATATAGGAGGATAATCAACCTGCCTGCTGGCAAGCAGGTTCAATCAATCAGCCAATCATACAATCACCCAAACATCCAATCATCCAATCACCCAATCACCCAATCACCCAATCACCCAACCTGCCTGCCGACGTCAGTCAGGCAGGTCATCCAATCATCCAATCATCCAATATCACATGAAACCA
>DDWD01000143.1 GCA_002345825.1 Bacteroidales bacterium UBA2295 | reverse complement strand
TAATAGTAAAAGAGTTGTAACACAAAGTTTCACGAAGGATTACACAGAGTTTCACAAAGTATTTGTATAAGCAATTAAGTTGTACATTACTAGGTACATATAAGTCTTAAAGATAATTAATTGACTATATATCAGGGGGATAAATTGTATGCGAAAGTTGAGTTACTTAAAAAAACTTAATCAAATGAAAAAGGCAGTTATTATTTACAATAGTAAAAAGGGAGCAACAAAGAGATATGCTGAGCAGATCAGTGTTTATTTAAATTCGAAGAAACTAACTACTCAAGTATTGTCAATTGATAATTACTCTGAAGAATTTATTCAAGATGCCGATTACTTGATGTTGGGATGTTGGACTAGCGGATTGATGGTATTTATGCAAAATCCCGAGAAGGATTGGCGACAGTTCGCTTCACGATTACCAGAAACTCTCAAAGCTAAAACCGCTTTGTTCACAACATATAAAGTACTAACAGGGAGTATGTTTAAAAATATGCGTAAGCAACTGAATGGGAAAGCTGATTCTTGTACAACAGAAATTAAATCAAGGAATGGTTTTCTTTCAGAAAAAGATAAAGAAGCTATTGACGCCTTTATAGGATAATTCATTGGTTGTAATATACCTTTAATTAGTTTTTGGTAATGAAAAAAAGTATCTCTTCAAAAGGAGTTTTTCCCTACCAATGGGCATTTACCCTACTGTTCCCATTGCGTAAAATTTTTATTTCGCCCAAACAATTGATTGATCGATTGGAATTGGAAGAGAACCATTCGGTTTTGGAACTTGGACCAGGCCCCGGTTTCTTCAGTGTTCCAATTGCAAAACGATTAAAAAAAGGGAAGCTTGTCCTTGCCGATATACAGCAGGAGATGCTAAACTACGCCAGAAAGAGGATAGAAAAGCGAAACCTAACCAATGTGAAGTACTACCTATGCAATGGTGAGAGTTTCGGTTTTGCCGATGAGTCCTTCGACAGAATATTTATGGTTACCGTACTTGGTGAGGTGGAGAACCAAGATGGCTATATGCAGGAGTTTCACAGGATGCTTAAACCCGGTGGCATTCTTTCAGTATCGGAGCAGGCTGGCGATCCCGATAAAATGACTGCAGAGCAGATAAGTGAGTTGGCTCAAAAGCACAACTTCTCGTTTTATCGGATATATGGGAGCCGAAGGAATTTTACGGTTAGTTTTAAAAAACCAATCAAAAATATTTGAAATTATTATAGAAGATATGGAAGTAAGAGTAAAAATTTGCTGTATCAGCAGCATTGAGGAGGCCAATTTAGCCATAAAGTATGGCGCTTCAGCCTTGGGCTTGGTGGGTAAAATGCCCAGCGGGCCTGGCGTAATTGATGATGTTTTGATAAGAAAGATTGTCGAGGCTGTTCCACCACCCATATCAACGTTTCTGTTAACCAGCGAGACCAACGCCAACGATATAATTGCACACTACCAAAAGGTTCATACTTCTACTATCCAGATGGTTGATTATGTTGACCACAAGGAGTATGAAAAGATACGAGTTGCGCTACCTCACGTAAAGTTGGTTCAGGTAATACACGTAATCGATGAGGAGTCGGTTGTCGAAGCCATCGAAATATCTCAGTATGTGGATGCGCTGCTCTTGGATAGTGGAAATCCAAATCTACCCATCAAGGAGTTGGGTGGCACCGGTAGGGCACACGACTGGAACCTGAGTAAGAAAATCCGTGAGTCGGTTAATATTCCTGTTTTTCTTGCTGGTGGAATTTGTAAGGATAATGTAAACAAGGCAATCGAGGTGGTAAAACCCTTTGGCGTTGATCTATGCAGCAGCGTAAGATCAGGTGGAAAAATAAGTGAAACCAAGCTGAACGAGTTTTTTCGTGCTATTCAATTCTGACTAGATTAAAGCACTCCTAGGTATATGCAAAATATTTTAAATTTTTTCACAAAACATAGTTAGATGTATCTAACTATGTTTTAACTTTGCAAAAAAATTATAGAATGCTTAGCAGTTTAGAGCAGGTAATAAGTACAATACTTTTTGCAAGCGAGAAGCTTGAGGAGGAGATGAAGCAAGCCTCAAACCTAAAGGGTTTAACCTCAAGGCAGCTATATTGCTTGGAACTCATAAAGAGGCTAGAGAATCCATCTATTACAGAGTTGGCTAAGAATATGGATATTGCAAAGGCATCAATGTCAGTAATGGTTGATCGGCTTGAAAAAAATGGATATGTCCTTAAGGTTTCATCGGACAGCGATAGGCGATCGGCGCATATCCATCTAACAGAAAGCGGAGAGAAGGCTGCCGCCCTGCATATCGATTTACATAAACATATTTCGGGGCTGTTGACTCAGAATATGACCGATTCAGAAAAGCAAATACTTTTAGTGCTACTTAGTAAATCAATAAATTTTTTACCAAGTTTAAGCAATAATGTTAGATAACTATAACTAAATCATTGAGCAATTATGGATAAGGCAAAAGCAGGATATTTAGAGGGCGTAATTTCGGTAATAGTAAACAGTTTGCTGTTTGCATTGAAATTATGGGCAGGTATAGTTACTGGTTCCATTGCGTTAACGGCTGATGCCTGGCATACACTTTCCGATTCATTGAGCTCAATAATTGTGATTATTGCAGTTAAACTTTCCTCCAAAAAACCCGATGCACAGCATCCTTTTGGGCACGGAAGATGGGAGCAGGTTGCTGCGCTTTTCATAGCCTTTCTGCTTGGGGTTATTGCTGTTGATTTTTTAAGAGACTCATTAGAGCAGTTCAAAGATCATCAGGCAACACACTTTGGCACAATAGCAATTGTAGTTACCATTATATCAATAGTGGCAAAGGAAGCACTGGCTCAGTATGCCTTTTACATCGGGAAAAAAACCGGGAATGTGAGCGTAAAGGCTGATGGATGGCACCACAGAACGGATGCCTTGTCGTCGGTGATTGTGTTGTTGGGAATACTGTTTGCCAAACAATTCTGGTGGATTGATAGTGCTTTGGGAGCGCTTATCTCATTTATGCTTTTCTATGCAACTTATCAAATTGCTAGGGAGGCTATTGACAAGCTGTTGGGTGAGAAACCAAGCCCGGAACTTATTGAAAAGATCACGACTTCTATCCGTGAGGACTTCAAGGAAGATTTGCATTTGCACCATTTCCATATACATAATTATGTCGGACACCAAGAGTTAACATTCCATATTAAACTAAGTAACGACACTACTATTGAGGAGGGGCACAAAATTGCCACAGAAATTGAAGATAAAATAATGAATGAGTTTGGTATTGTTTCTACTATCCACATAGAACCTCACGGATTTAACCATAAATCTGATTAAAGACAGCTACACCTAATCGTGAATGGATATGGCAATCAATAACAACCTATTAAAAAAGAAAATATTAATATTTGGTGCCGGAGTAATCGGCTCGGTTTATGGAGGCTTATTGGCCAAGTCGGGGCATCAGGTTTCAATTCTTGCTCGCGGGCATAGGCTATCCGAATTAAAATCAAAGGGGCTTCTACTTTACAACTCTGCCTTAAGAAAGCCAGAAGGCATTAGTATTGAAGTTGTTGACAGCACCCAAGTTGGCAGCAAGTACGACTTTGTTTTTGTAGCACTCAGATACGATCAAGTGGATTCTGCTCTTAAAACTTTATCCAAAATAGATACTTCGTGCTTTGTTTTTATGGTTAATAACCCCAAAGGATATGAGCAATGGACAAATGAACTTGGTTATCATAGGGTAATACCTGCATTTCCCGGGGCGGGCGGTAAAATTGAAAATGGCATTGTTTACTATCAGATAGTATCAAGTCTTGTTCAGCCAACAACCCTTGGTGAATTGAACGGAAAGCAGACCCAAAGGCTAAAGGATTTGAAAACTATTTTGCGGAGAGCTGGGTTTAATATCGCCATATCAAAGAAAATGGAGGCTTGGCAAATTTCGCACATTGCCCTTATAGCCCCATTGGCCGCCGTTATTTATTATGACGGAGGCGACAACTATTCGGTATCGAAAAACAAAAAGGCGATTAGCCAAATGAACCTTGCCCTAAAGGAAAACCTCAACTTTTTAATTCAATCAGGGATAGGAGTTGAACCCTATAAACTCCGCATAATTAGGTTTATACCTATGATTATCCTTACTAAGATTATGCGTTTGGTTTTCGCCACAAAATGGGCAGAAACGGTTATCTGCAACCATGCTCTAAATGCAAAGGGAGAAATGGAACTTATCAATCATCATTTTATCCAAATGGCAAAAGGCAAGGGCTTTTATCTGAAAGAGTTTGAAAAAATTTCAGCAAACCAAAATGTTAGCTTTTAACTTGGTTTAAGTTTATTAATGCATCAAAATAACTGATTATGAAACGTATAAAATTATTTTTTCGATTTTTATTCAAAATAATTAAGTGGGCATTTCTTCTAATCCTTCTAATCTGTATTGTGTCGGTTTTGTATAACCTAACCCTGCCTAAAAAATCGGAGGTTACCGAACATTTAACCGATAATCAAAAGGCATATATTGCAGAGATGATGAATCTTCAGAAGGAACTTGGCGACTCGATTTGGCCCGGATGGGGGAGGCTCCAAACACCTGTTATTGTTTACAATGAGAAGTACGCCTTTCTGGTGGGATATAAAAATCCTCCTACTGGATGGTATAAAATGCCTAGGAAGGAGCTTCGGGGAACAGAGTGGGAACCACTAAAAGATGATCAGTTTTTTGGAGAAACCTACTATAAGCAAAGATTGAATGACCCGAATATTACCCCTGAAAATTTTACAGCGACAGTTGGTGACAAGTGGGTAGTGACTATGCAAACCAAAGAGTATGCCGAGGTTGCTTTCTACAATGGTTTTCGAAATGATTTGCCACCAGTCATAAAGTCAATATTTCCTTACAAACTGTTTTGGAATATGATTATGGGTAATGCCGAGGACTATATTGTAGGATTGGCTCACGAAGCGTTTCACGCTTTTCAAGGTACTTATGCTTGGGAAAAATTAAAAACGGGAGAGGATGTAACATATCTTTCTGATCAATACCCTTGGTTTGAAGAGGCAAATGCCTTGGGTTGGGTGCAAGAAATTGATCTGTTAATGAAAGCATACGAGGCCGATGGAGTTGCTGAGACGAGAGAGTTTGCCAAACAATTTGTTGAAATAAGACACCTACGAAGAGCCAAGGCAAACTTAACCGAAGAGCAAATTGGATTTGAGCAGAAACGTGAGTGGCTTGAGGGTTTGGCAAAGTATGCCGAACTTACCATTGGGGTAAAAGCGCAAAATTCAGGCAAGTACAAACCTTTACACAAAATAATCGAACTTAAGGAATTCAAGGATTACAAAAAAAGGGACAAGCATTTTAAACAGCAGGTTTACGAAACCCCTCGCACAGCGAATCGAGTTGGCGACAGCCGATTTTACTACGTAGGTATGCTCCAAGCAGTAATTCTCGATAGAATAATGCCCAGTTGGAAGCAAGAAGCATTCGGGGAAGACATATATTTAGATGATCTACTTGCAAAAGCAGCAACGTTATAATGTTTTTAACTCAACTTTCGCAAGCAAAATATTAACGCATATACACCAGAATTCCTGTACTTTAAATATGTTTCTTTGCGGATTTTGTGTCTTCTTTGTGTTTTTTGTGTAATAGTAAAAGAGTTATAGCACAAAGTTTCACGAAGGATTACACAGAGTTTCACAAAGTATTTGCTGAAATAATAATGTCATTCATTACTAAATATATACAAGTCTTAAAAATGAATATTTGACTATATATCAAGGAATTAAATCGTATACGAAAGTTGAGTTTTTAATTATAAACGAAAAGAATGAAACACCAATACAAAAAAGAAGTAATCGTATTTCTTGCTACAACATTAATCCTCAGTTTTCTAGTCTTCTGGGGACCCATAGCTTTCTTCAAAATTCCTACGGTTAACCTGGTCGATGGTCCCGTTGGCCCAGTTTGGGCCATTTTGTTATTTGTAACTGGGGGCTTTGTTCCCTCAATTGCTGGCATAGCTCTAACAGGATATTACGAGGGAAAAACGGGTGTTCGTAATCTGCTGAAAAGCTCTGTGCATTATGGATTCTCTGCAAAATGGTATTTCCTAATGCTTGCCTCAGCATTGTTTATTGCTTTGGCAAGTATCCTAATATACATAACCTTGGGTAAAGATTTCGATTTTTCCCAGTTCGCAATACAACTGCCCACATTATTACCCCTAATTATTCTTGGCCCACTATCGGAGGAGTTTGGCTGGAGGGGGTTTGCTCTAAAGCGAATGCTTAAGGTTACCAGCCCAAATGTTGCAAGTCTGATCATCGGTCTGGTATGGTCGCTGTGGCACTTGCCTCTTTTCTATATGGTAGGTACATCGCAGTACGAGTTTGGCTTGCCATTCATCGTTTTCCTGATATCTGTTACAAGCACATCGTTTGCCTACACATACTATTACATCAAAACAAAAGGCAGTCTGCTATCGGCAATATTCCTTCACTGGGTTTTCACCTATGGTATGCAGGTAGTGGCAAGTACGGTTGAGAGAACCGAAATGTATAACTGGCTTGAATTTTTGCCAGCTTTGTCTTTGGGCTTGTTTTATGCAATCCTAATTCACAGGTATTCCGGAAAGTTTAAGAGTTAGTAGTGCGGCGAACCAGCAAAACCAGCTTGGTTAGTTCAGCAACTCTTTTAGTAGGATTTTAAATTATGTGAAAAAACCTGCCCCTATTCCCAGTGGATTTTGAAAATATTTCCACTTGTAAATAGGGGCAGGGCTATTAGAATCCTGATGAGGGGTATCCCTTACATCAGCTAAAGTCTAAAAATCATTTTCAACAACTTGTATCCCTAACTCTTTTAACTTATCGCGAACCAAAATCATCGTATTTATGCGCTTAATACCCGATTTGTCGGCCGATTTAACGTAATAATCCTTTGCTTTAGTGAAGTTGCCAATAATCTCGTAGCAAACAGCGATGTTACAGTTTACGTCTTCGTTATCCTCTTTGGCTGCAATCTCAAGATATTTTTTCCCAGCTTCATTAAAATCACCTGTTTTAACAAGTGCTTCAGCTTGTTTTACGAGGTCTTTTAGCTCCTTTTTGAATTCTTTGTTTTTAGTCTTCACATTATTGAACTTGAACTTTTCAACATCAAGCCGTGGTGAATAGACAAAAACCGTTTTGTTAATAGCCTCGTTCCTTAGGTCTTGAATAAACGATGAGGTAGAGGGAACACTTGGCTTTTCCATATGCTTTGAGTTGCTTTTCTCCTTTTTATTGCCAAAAGGAATGGAGCCAATGGCAGTGCCATCTTTCTTAGTAATAACTGTTTTTCCAGCGAGTGAGGCTGAACTGCTAGCGGAGAAGGTGTAGTAGCTAATTGGTAATTTCTTATCTACCGTTTCGGAGGTCTCCTTAATAAACTTCTCCTCGTAGCTACTGTTTGACGATGACTCAAATATATAATCACCGCTTATAATGAAATCGGCTTCGTCTTCCGATCCCACAACCTGGTAAAGAGCTGTAGTTAACCACGGATTGTATAGCTTTACATCCTTATCTTTTCCAAGAGCATTGCTGCTTAAAACGTTTGTGAATGCTTTTGCATAAGCATCTCCAAAGTCGGCCTCAGTAGTACCGTTGTTTGTAAGGCTCTTTACAAAAACCTTTCCGCCGCCCTCGAGAAATGCTGAGGGCATATTTAGGGTATAAAACTCAACTCTTTGAGCCGTTGCTGATGCGCTTATTGCTAGGGCAACAAGCATTAGTCTAATGATGATGGATATTTTGTGCATAATATAATTTTTTTACAGATGATTGTGCAATTAAAGTTTAACCAAAACCAATTTTAATTTATGGGAGGGCCACGTGGGTATCCAAACCTGCGTTGTTGTTATTCCTGATTTGTCGGAGTGGTAAGTCAACCTTATGTGTTTTTCGTCTTTCTCTTCATATTCACGGTACACGAAATGGTACATATCTGAGATGTTGTATTTAGGATTCCCTGCTTCATCTTTCTCCCAAAATTTATCATATTCCTTCGATGTCATCATTTTGTTATCGCCCTTTTTCCCAAAAGCAAAATACTCATTATTGCTCGTGCACATATATGTTGTGTAAGTAAGTGGCTTAACATTTGGCCCACGATTAACGGTTATCCTGTTGATTTTCCATCTGGGGTACATATCCAAATCATTAGGATCAAAATCAAAGCTGCTCGCATTTCCATCCTTCATTAGTACTTTGGCATTTGTTCCACCACGGCCTTCAATAACAATTACGTAGTCTTGCGAATTGTTAATTTCTCGTACAACCGGCACCAAAAGCTGGCTGTAACCTAAACTGGCTGTAGTAAAAGTTATCAATACCAAAGCGAGTAGTTTTTGCACACATTTTCTTGTCATAATTTCAGGTTTTTGTTAAGTGTTATGGAATTGTTGTTGAAAAAATTTCACCAATTATATTGAGCTAACCGAATAGGTGTTTTTAATACGTTGGCCCCTGCCAAATATTAATTACTATTTGTTGTAATAAATGAAAACTTTGAAATTAAAAATTGATACCGTTTCGATATAATTATAGGGTACACCTCCCAACATGATGAAACCTAGAGGTTAAAAGTATACTTTTATTTTAAAAAAATACTCTTATATCGATAAAAGATACTACTTGGTAGTATTTCTTATCCCCTCTCTGTAATATTTAGTTTTGAGTTATGGCACACAAAAGGTAAAAATTGCAAATTCTTGCTGACAGTATTAATTTTGATTTTTTTGCAATCATACCCTATAAACTTTCTCGAATATTTAAAAGTATATAGTGCAGCGGACTGGAAGAAGCAGCGTCATTAGACCAACAATTCAAACAAGCGTAATTTAAAAACCTCACTAAAATTTAAAATTGATTAAAGATGAAGAAAATCATTATTCAACTATTTTTTGTAGCACTTATTATTAGTGGATGCCAGTCAGAAAAAACTATTCAATCGTCTCAATATCCGCACTACGAAATAGAGTTAGCTGTTGACCCCCAAAAGGAGTATATTGCCGTTAAGGGAACGCTTACGCTAAATTCGATTCCAGAAAATGCAGATTCCCTTGGTTTTTATATTGATAAAGGAGTTGATTTAAAGCAGTTTACACTAAATAAAAAACAAACAGCTATAATTGATACTGCATCATCTGACAATAGATTCTTACCCAATGCCCGTAAATTGTATTTTAAGTTCCCTAAGGATTTTGATAGATCGGCACCATTGGCCATTCAATTTGCCTATGAGGGCAAGCTAAGTGAAATACCAAAACAAGCGGCAAATAGAATTGGGGAAAAATGGACTGAACTTGGTCTTTACATCCCTTGGTTCCCCTTTAATTACGAGGAGCTGGGATCGTTTACTTACTCGATTAACGTAACGGCCAATCAAAAATATACTGTTTTTGGTATCGGCAATATTACTCATGAAAATGATGTGACCAACTTAAGCAGCGCAATACCAACCAACGATATTGTGGTTTGTCTCTCCGAGGATATTCAGGTTTTTGAAACTGAAATGGGCAACAATAGGTTAAAAATATTTCACAAGAACTTCCCCGATACGCTGCTAAATAAGATGTCGGGAGAGGTAACCCAAATGTTTAATCGCTTTAATAGCTGGTTTGGTGCAATTGATATGGATATTAGCATAATTGAGACCCAGCGAATACAGGGGGGTGGATACGCCCGAATTGGCGGACTTGTGTTGAGCGGTATTAATCCTGCAAAATTTGATAAACAGATAGTTTACTACCATCAGTTTTTTGCCCATGAGCTGGCGCATTTGTGGTGGCATAAAGCTTCTGCAACAACTTGGCACGATTGGCTAAACGAGAGTTTTGCCGAGTATAGCTCGCTTATGAGTCTTAAAGAAACATTTGGTCAAGATACTTTCGATTTATACATTGCTCATAAAAAGAAGGAACTTGAGGGAACGCCTCCGATTTGGGAGTTGGATAGAAACAATGTGGAGTATGAAATAGCATACCAAGTTTTATACAACAAAGGCCCATTATTGCTTTATGAGCTGGAAAGTAAAATTGGTAATAATAAGTTTTGCCTTTTATGCAATTCTATGATTAGGAATGAAACCAATACGACAGAAGATTTTTTAAAACTACTCGCTCAAGAGGTGAATCCTGAGACTGCAAGCTGGTTTGAGGAGATGTTAAGAACTCGGTAGGTATTCATTTTGTCGGTTTAAAGTGATGTATGTCAAGCTGTATTGGCGGGTCTCTACTAACTGAGACCCGCTTTTTGCTAGTAACGTGAGTTCGACATAAGGAATAATCATAAATCTCCTTTATAAATAAGCGAATAAGGTTGATAATTGTGATTATTGTTTTTATTACTAGGGTTATTTGAGTTTATAATAAGGTTTCTTGTAGCTCATAAACCTTATTTGGTTTTTTAAACCTTAGTAAAACAGAGCGAAACCAAAGATATCAAACCTTATTACCTTATTTTGTGGAGTCTTACATCAACGCGTTACATCGAACTCAGGTT
>DDWD01000095.1 GCA_002345825.1 Bacteroidales bacterium UBA2295 | reverse complement strand
ATAATTTTATTGGCGATCTGCATACCAACCTTAACAACCATCACCTAGCACTTGAATACATTGCTAAAGCCAACGAATTGTATGTAGAGCTAAACGATATCGAAGGGCTTACAAATACAACAAACGCACTTGGTATAATATATGGGGAGCTTGATGATAGCGAAAAAGCGTTAGAGTATTATAAAAAATCGTTAGACCTAGCAATTGAGAGCAATAGCCTAGGTGGTCAGTCAGTGGCATATAACAATATTGGTTTCCAAGAATCGAAATTGAAAAATTACGCCAAGGCTTTGGAGGCATATCAAAAATCGCTGAAGCTAAGTGAGCAAACCGATGACTTTGAAAGCCTTATGAATACCTACAACAATATTGCCTGGGTTTACCTTAAGCAGGGACAAGTTGACGAGGCCAAAAAGAATGTTGTTAATGCGCTAAAATATCAAGAGCTGAATGAAAAAGCCTTATTCCTTGCTGAGAGCTATGAAATTCTCAGCCAGATATACTACAAAAAAGGCGACTACAAAAGAGGATTCGAAAATTTAGAGAAGCTGCGTGTAATTAATGATAGCTTGTTCAAGTCAAATAGCACGAAGGAATACATGGAGATGCAGGTTAGGTTTGAGACTGAACGGAAGGAGAAAGAAATTGAGCTGCTTAAGAAAACTGATGAGATAAGAAACCTCGAGCTACAAAGACAAAAAAACCTTAATATCTTTTGGTTACTACTATCCTTATTACTTATTGTATTTGGGGTTATAACAATTTTCAACCTTCGATCGAAGCAAAAAGTAAACAGCTTGCTTACCGAGAAGAATTTGTTGCTGGAGGAAACCAACAAGAAGCTTACCGAATCGGAGAAACATCTTAAGGAAATTAACTTAACGAAAGATCGATTCTTCTCACTTATTGCACACGACTTAAAGAACCCTTTCAATGCGCTTATGGGTTTTAGCGAATTGCTTTACAACAACTATACAGATTACACCCAGGAGGAAAGCAAAGAGCTAATTAAAATCATCTACGATTCGTCACAGAATCTATACAAACTCCTCGACAATCTTTTGCAATGGTCTAGATCGCAGCTTGGAAGCATTATGTATAGCCCTGAACTTTCCCCACTACATAATGTAGTTAAGGAGGAGGTGGAGATGCTAAAACCCTTGGCCAATAAAAAGGATGTAAAAATTACGCTCAGGATAGAGGAATTTATGATTGTATGGGCCGATAAGAACCTGGTGGCGGTGGTTGTTCGAAACCTGGTGAGCAATGCAATTAAGTTTAGTAGCAACGATGATAAAATCCTTATTGCCGCTACCGAACACGAGAACCACGTAGAAATTTCAATCAGCGATACTGGCGTAGGAATTAATAAAGAGGATCAGGATAAACTCTTTAGGCTCGACACCTCGTTCACTTCGAGAGGAACAGCCGACGAAAAGGGTACTGGCTTAGGTCTTTTGCTTTGTAAAGAATTTGTTGAGAAGAATGGAGGAACCATTTGGGTTGAGAGCAACGAGGAAAAGGGAAGTACATTTAAATTCACTTTACCCTCCATCCGCTCATCGCATAAAGCATAATCTCATTAAACAAATAGAGAAAGTTAGAAATGGCATACAAACCACTTGCGCATTTTATTGCAATGCTAATTGTTGTTGCTTTCACAATTACAGCTAACGTTTCTGCCCAGAATAACAATCCAAAAAACCTAGAAAAAGCCTATGGTTATCTTCACGAAAACCCACGCAAAGCCTTAGATTACGCCGAACAACTAATTAACGAGGCCAAAATCTCTTCCGATACGGCTAGTCTTACAATCGGGTATTCGCTCATCGCCAGAATATATATCCAGCTCGATAGCATCGATCAAGCAAGAACATACATCGACTTGGCAAAGCAAGAAAACAATAAAATAAATCCCCATACCACAACCCTAGAAATTGTTCGTACCGAAACCGAATTAATAAGCAAAGGGCAAGAAGAAGTAACAGCAACTGAACTGATAGAACAAGCCATAAAACAAACCAAAAAGGTTGAAAACACCAATCTACACATCAGGTTACTACTTCTTAATAGCAATTATTTACGACAAGATAAAAGGTTAGATTTAGCCCTCACATATGCACGTGATGCCCTTGCTTTGGCACAATCTAAGGGGTACACCGATCTTGTTGCGAACAGCCACAGAACGGTGGGAAGCACATTTTTTCAGATGGGCGAGCACACCAACGCATTAGAGGAGTACAAAATAGCCGAAACTATTTTTAAGGAGCTTAACGATACCGAAAACCTCCTAATAACACAACGCAATATTAGCCTTGTATATAGAGATAAAGGGGAACTTGATGCTTCGCTCACAAAGCTTAACGAAGCGCTTGGTAATGCTAATCACGCAAACAATACCGAGGAGCTGGGGCACATTTACAACCTAATAGGAAGCATTTATGCCCGTATGGGCAAGCAAATGGAGGCTCTTGAGAATTACAACCAAAGTTTGAACTACCGAAAAGAAAACCAGCTACTTGCAAGTTATGCCTCAACACTCGAAAATATTTCCAGAATACAGCGAGATCTAGGTCAATACGACAATGCCCTATACAACCTAAACCTTACTCTCGATATTAGGAAAGAGCTAAACGATGCCCAACGGTTGGCCTCAGCCTATAATGAGATGGGAAACCTGTTTGCTCAACAGGGCAATTTGGCCGACGCCCTTAAAAACTATCTCAACTCGTTGAAAATTCGCCAAGAGGCTAATCTCCAAACCGATATTTCTCGATCGCTCATTAATATTGGGATAACCTATCGTCAGCTCAGGTCGCACCAAAATGCTCTAAAATATTTCACACAAGCTTTGGATGTAATATCCGATATTTCAGATCCAATTGGGAAATCATGGGTTTATATTCATCTGGGCAATACCTACCGCGATATTGGTAATACAGAAAACGCCATTGCCAACTACTCCAAAGCGGTGGAACTTCGTAAAGGCTCAAGCAATCAGCAACTACTAGCACAAGCAATCAGGAGCCTTGCTGTAGCCTATGGCGAAAAGGAGGAATTTAAGAAAGCCCATCAGCTATTTGAGCAAGCTCTTGCCATTGCGCAAAGTCAGAACAACGAGAGAATTATTGCCGACCTATACAACGAGCTGGGTAACCTTTCGCTCCATGAGAATAAACTCCAAACAGCGCTTAAGCATTTTGATAATGCATCGGTAATTTACACCAAGCACTTCGACCTTGAACGGAGGGGGCTTTGTGTCAGAAAAATTGGGGAGATTCAAACTAAACTAGGCAATAATACTGAGGCCTTGGAGAATCTAGAGTTAGCCCTGTCGTTGGCTCATACAACCAACAATTTTAAGCTCAAAGAGCTTACTCTATTAGCGCTACACAACTACCATAAAACCAATGGGCATTACGAAAAGGCTCTCAATTACTACATAAAACACACCGAGATAAGGGATAGCCTTACTGCCGCAACCCAGCAAGAATCCATTTGGCAAGCCAGCCTGGACCTAGAGCTAAATAAAAAAGTTGAAGAAATTAAAACGATTGAAGGAGAAGTAGAAACCTTACGAGCCGAAGCTCAGCTAAAATCGATACAGCTAGAACAGCAGAGATTGATCAGAAATTTTTTGATAATCATATCAGCCTTTGTGCTAATTATTGCCATTGGTAGCGTATACGGGTATGTAATTATCCGCAAAAAGAACGATAGGCTAAATATCACTAACGAGAATCTTGCTCAATCGGAGACAGAATTAAAGAAAACCGTACAAACCAAAGATAAGCTATTCTCAATTATTGCGCATGATCTTCGTAGTCCGTTTACTGCTCTGGTGGGATTAACCGGAGTTCTGGCAACTCAGGTCTCAACAATGGATAGCAATGAGGTGAAAGAGTACGGAACGTTGATAAATGAATCGTCGCAAAAATTGCTAGACCTAATTGACAACTTGTTACACTGGTCGCGGAGCCAAACGGGCAAGCTAAAACTAAACCCCAAAGAATTAGACGTTTCAGTGTTGGTTGATGATGTTGTAAGCATTCTAAGTTTGCAAGCCAGCGCTAAAGGAATAGAAATTGAAAATAGAATTCCGAAGAATACAAAGGTGCTAGCCGATTCGGAAACTACAGCCACCGTGGTAAGGAATATCATATCGAATGCCATAAAGTTTACCCAACAGCATGGACAAATCGCTGTTGAAACCTCATCGGACAATGGCTTGGTCGAAATTTCGATAACTGACAATGGCATTGGGATAAGCCCCGAAAATCTTTCTAAACTTTTTAAAATTGAGCAAAGCTATAGCACCAAGGGAACCGAACAAGAAGCTGGGACTGGACTAGGGTTAGTGGTGTGCAAAGAGTTTGTTGAAAAGAATAGTGGATCTATAGATGCTGTGAGCAAAGAGGGTGCTGGGACTACCTTTATTATTAGGCTGCCAAAAGCCTGATAGAAACAATCCACTCTTAGCAGAATGTAATAAAAAAACATACTCAATTCAATTTGATAATCTTGAGTTTGCTAAATTTGTAGCCGAACAGTAGGGCTTACTATCGGGTTTTTGATCATAAAACACCTTCATTCCATCACGCAAACTCAATGTTAATATATGTTTGTTAATATCTTGCTTCTGGTCCTTGGTTTCTTTGTTCTCATCATGGGAGCCAATTGGTTGGTAAGTGGAGCTACAGCTCTTGCCAAAAAGTACAACGTTTCCGATTTGGCCATTGGGTTAACCATTGTTGCCTTTGGCACATCGGCTCCTGAGCTGGTAGTTAATGCCATCTCATCGTATCAAAACTTTCCCGATTTGGTGTTTGGCAATGTAATAGGCAGCAACAATTTTAACTTATTTATTATCCTGGGCATTGCGGGACTTATAACTCCTTTGGTGGTTCAGTCCAGCACCGTATGGAAAGAGATTCCAATATCGTTTCTAGCCATTGTGGTATTTTTCTTGCTAGCCAACAACTTTTTCGTATCCGATCACTCAATTCTTTCGCGTATCGATGGAGTTGTGCTGCTTGCATTCTTTGGACTATTTCTGCTGTACGTATACAAGCAGCTCAAAAACGATGCAAAACCCAAAGTAGGGCAAGAAAAAACATACAGTTCAATCATAATATGGGGTTTAATTATTGTAGGACTAAGCGCTTTGGTTTTGGGAGGACAACTAGTTGTAATGAATGCTACCGACTTGGCTACATCGCTGGGTATTAGCCAAAAAATTATTGGGCTAACCATTATTGCGGCTGGCACATCGCTACCCGAACTGGCAACATCAGTGGTTGCTGCCATTAAAAAGAATAACGATATTGCCGTGGGGAATATTATTGGCTCAAACATCTTCAACATTTTTCTAATTCTAGGTCTTAGCTCGCTCATAAGGCCAATGGAATATAGCAGCATTTTCACTATCGATATCATACTGCTCACCCTGGGAACCATTGTTCTTTTTATAGCTATGTTTACAGGCAAGAGAAGAAAACTCGACCGATGGGAATCGATGTTACTGTTGCTCATTTATGTTGTATATACTGTATATTTGGTGAGCAAAGAAATGTAAAAAAAATCTCATATTAACGCGTTAAGTTATATCAATGGCAAAAAAGAATTTAACATACTCGGAGGCAATTGCAGAAGTAGAAAGCATTGTAGAGAAGATAGAGAACAACGAGCTCGATATTGATGAGCTGGCAAAAAACGTGAAGCGTGTATCTGAGCTCATAAAATTTTGTAAGGCCAAGCTAAAATCTACGGAGGAGGAGGTGGAACAGATTTTAAAAGATTTTGAGGATATCTAAAATAAAAAGGAGCATCCAGCTGATGCTCCTTTTTATTGATTGCCAAATTAATCTATAAACTTATTTTTCCTGGCTTGATCATATTCTCTGGTGCCAAAATCTTATCGAGCTGTTCCTTGGTGAGAATTTTGTGCTCGAGCACCAGCTCGTACACGCTCCTACCCGTTTTAAGGGCTTCCTTTGCAATCATGGTTGATTGCTCGTACCCAATTATTGGGTTAAGCGCTGTAACCAGGCCAATACTATTGTGAACCAATTCGCGACACCTATCCTCGTTGGCTGTAATGCCATCAATACAACGATACTTAAGCGTCGTCATTCCATTCTTCAGCATCTCAATTGATTCGAAAAGACTTTGTACGATAATTGGTTCAAACACATTAAGCTCGAGTTGGCCACCTTCTGCCGCCATGGTAACGGTTAGGTCATTCCCAATCACCTTAAAAGCAATTTGATTTACCACCTCGGGGATAACCGGGTTAACCTTTCCTGGCATAATGGACGATCCGGGTTGCATTGGTGGTAAATTAATCTCGTTTATTCCTGTGCGTGGCCCCGATGACAACAGGCGGAGGTCGTTACAAATTTTCGATAGCTTAACCGCCAAACGTTTAACTGCCGACGAGTACATTACAAAAGCCCCTGTATCCTGAGTAGCCTCAACTAAATTTGATGCAAGCACTACATCCAAACCCGAAATTCGTTTAAGATGCTTCATCACTTTTTCGGTGTACTCTGGCTCCGAATTTATACCAGTACCTATGGCTGTTGCGCCCATATTTACTTCAAGGAAAAGGTAGGCATTCTGATTTAACCGTTCAATCTCCTCGGCGAGTGTAACAGCATACGCCTCGAACGATTGGCCAAGGGTCATCGGTACAGCATCCTGTAGCTGGGTTCTCCCCATTTTTATGATATGGGCAAACTCTTTAGCTTTTGCATCAAATGACTCTACCAGAGTACTAAGTACCGATATCAACTTCTTATTCGAATTGATCAACGCGATTTTTACAGCCGTGGGGTAAGCGTCGTTGGTCGACTGCGAAAGGTTTACGTGATTATTGGGATGGCAAAATTCGTACTGGCCCTTCTCGTGTCCCAAAATTTCCAAAGCGCGGTTCGCAATAACCTCGTTGGCATTCATATTGGTTGATGTTCCTGCACCACCCTGAATCATATCCACTGCAAAGTGATTGTGATACTTACCATTCTTAATATCCTCACAGGCCTTTACAATGGCATCCCTAACATCTTTAGTTAGGAGCCCCAACTCAAAATTGGCCTCAGCAGCGGCTTCCTTCACAATGGCCAGAGCATCTATAAGATTTGGATAGAAACTTAGCGTTACCCCACTTATGTTGAAATTCTCGATTGCACGCAGTGTTTGCACACCATAATAGAACTCCGAGGGAACATCCCTATCGCCCAGCAAATCGTGCTCACGTCGCGTACTCCCCGATTCGTACTGGGCAGCGGGGTTAATCATCCTGTTATTGGCATGGCGCATTCGCCTCGAGATTACCCTAGCAATGTTGGAAAAGATCTTAAGTGTAGTTTCGGCATTCTGGCTAAAAGCCTGATTCTCTAAGATAATAACAGTTGTATCGATTAATGCCCTAGCCGAGGTAGAGTGGGGAGAATCGCTGGCCCATGAACCTTCGCCTAAAAAATCGCCCTTGCTGAAATAGGTCAATTTTAATTCAACCCCAAACGGATTGCTTTTGAAAAGTTCAACAGCTCCCTTGTATATAATAAAAATACTTTCCCTAGCACCATTCTCCCTAAACAGGAGCTCGTTGGGCTTAAAGGTTTTCTCTCTAATACAGCTGGTTAAGGCTTCGTACTCCTTATCGGTTAGTCCTCGAAAAAGTTCAATCTTTTTCAAAAACTCAATAATATCAACTTTATCCATAGAAAGATGTATTAAAATGAATTGATTTTGTTGGTAAATGGTTGATCGCTTAACGACAAGGTTACAGGTTTTCCCCCTCTCCTACTAAGCGCCACACAAAGGTATTCAAGTAATTCGTGATAAACCAATAAAAAGAGATGATCTTAGTAACCATTATAAAACATCTTTTGGCCATAACGGTCACACCCCAGAACTATTACCTAACTCACTACTAAACAAGCAAAAACCCCGCGTGTAGCGGGGTTTTAACCAAAAAAATACAAACCAAACTAACCATTAAAGTATTTACGCTCTTTAGCTGCTACTTCATAGTGACTATAATTTGAATCTTGATTGAAGAATGAGATGATTCCATCAAGCATAACAGCTTGAGAAATGCTTGTGCTTGAATATTTATAAATTATATTGGCAAGAAGCTTAAGCTGATTCTGGTTGGCAATAAGCACCTGAATTGGGTCAATATCGCCAAACC
>DDWD01000140.1 GCA_002345825.1 Bacteroidales bacterium UBA2295 | reverse complement strand
ATAAAATATTTCTTAGGATTACTCAGGTCGTTGGTAAGGTATAAACCTCCAATTTCAACCGAATTGTAGGCCGTGTTAAAAATTTCTATCCATGATGAGTGCATACCGAAATCATCAACGCAACTCGAATCGTTATAAACGAGAATTTCATTAATTTTTAAATCGGATCCACTTTGGGCCTGGGTTTCATTGATACCCAGCACAAAAATCATCAAAATAAAAACAAACTTCCACGCCTTCAATATTGCTTTAATACTGATCATATTATAAGGGAATATTGGTGTGTTTTTTAGGAGGATTCGTGTCCTTTTTCGTGGCCAAAGCCTGTAAGGCTCTAATAACACGGAAACGTGTATTGCGCGGCTCGATAACATCATCTATGAAACCATATTTGGCCGCATTGTACGGATTGGCAAACTTTTTCTTGTATTCTGCCTCCGCTTTAGATGTATAAGCTTCGCGTTCAATCGGATCCGTGATTTCAGCCAGGTTTTTACTATGCAATATCTCGATAGCACCTTTGGGTCCCATAACAGCAATTTCAGCAGTTGGCCATGCATAATTGATATCTCCACGAAGGTGTTTTGAACTCATTACATCATAAGCACCGCCGTAGGCTTTGCGAAGAATTACCGTGATTTTAGGAACGGTAGCTTCACCATAGGCGAACAATAGTTTTGCCCCGTGAATAATTATACCACCGTATTCCTGTGCTGTTCCTGGAAGGAAACCAGGGACATCCACCAAAGTAAGGATGGGAATATTAAATGCGTCACAAAAACGCACAAAACGTGCGGCTTTGCGGGATGCATTAATATCAAGTACACCTGCCAGATACTGTGGCTGATTGGCAACAATACCCATAGGCATACCATTAAAACGGGCAAAACCAGTGATAATATTTGGTGCAAAATGCCGCTGTACTTCTAAAAACTCACCATTATCAACAATGCTATGGATAATGTCTTTAACATCATAGGGTTTGTTGGGATTATCGGGAATGAAATAATTGAGCGAATCATCCAGACGATCAATTGGATCATCGCATGGAATTGATGGAGGATCTTCCAGGTTATTCTGCGGTAGAAAACTTAATAATTTTCGGGTCAATAAAATGCCCTCGCGTTCATCATCAGCAACAAAATGTGTGATACCTGATTTTGACCCATGGACCATAGCCCCGCCAAGCTCCTCATCGGTTACAACTTCACCAGTGACTGTTTTTACAACCTTAGGACCGGTAACAAACATGTAACTTGTTTGCTTGCTCATGATGATAAAATCGGTGAGGGCGGGTGAATATACCGCACCTCCGGCACAGGGGCCAAAAATGGCCGAAATCTGAGGAATTACACCCGATGCCATGATGTTACGCTGAAAAATTTCGGCGTAACCTGCAAGGCTTTGCACACCTTCCTGAATTCGGGCGCCACCACTATCATTGATACCAATTAAAGGTGCTCCAACTTTCATGGCCTGATCCATGATTTTGCATATTTTTTGCGCAAAGGTCTCCGATAAGGAACCGCCAAAAACTGTAAAGTCCTGTGAAAACACATAAACAACACGTCCATCAATAGTACCGTGACCCGTTACTACACCATCAGAAAGGAATTGTTGCTTTTCAAGCCCAAATTCAGTACAGCGGTGGGTAACAAACATGTCAAACTCTTCGAAACTGCCCTCATCCAGTAATAATTCAATACGCTCGCGGGCTGTAAGTTTTCCCTTTGCATGCTGAGCATCTATTCGCTTTTGACCTCCGCCGAGAATAGCCTGTTCCCTTTTCTCCAGAAGTTCTTTGATTTTATCTTCAAATGCCATGGTTATAAATTTTTATCTTCACAAAATTCCGTTAATACACCGGCTGTTGATTTAGGGTGCAAAAAAGCAATATGCAGTCCCTCGGCACCTTTTCGGGGGGTTTTATCGATTAGTTGAACGCCTTTGCTTTCTGCCTCAGACAAGGCATCTTCTAATTTATCTACAGCATAGGCAATGTGATGAACTCCTTCTCCTTTTTTTTCTATAAACTTACCAATGGGACCTTCCGGATCCGTTGATTCAAGCAGTTCGATCTTCGTTTGGCCAACTTTAAAAAAGGCGGTTTTAACCTTCTGTTCAGCAACCTCTTCTACAGCATAGCACTTTAGTCCTAGTATGTTTTCATAATATGGAATAGCCAATTCCAAATTTTTCACCGCAATACCAATATGTTCAATATGAGAAATTTTCATAAATGCAGTATGTTTAAATTTGTAGCGCAAAATTACAGGCATTTTTTGGGATATAAAAGACAAAAACTACTTGATTTAGACATATTTAAACCTCTGCATATCATCTTGATTGCTCAGTATATCCTCTAGCTTCTGATTCTCTTGATTTTAACAATTATTAACATTTTCCTTAGAATCATTCTAAATTTACATTTTCGGAATTCGGGCAAAAAATAATGCATATCAACAAATCGAGTAGGTAGGGGGATTACTCCCCCGCCCTCTCACACCACCGTACGTACTCTCGTATACGGCGGTTTCAAGTTAATTATGGAAACCAAAATAGTTTATCGACATATTGTATAGTCCTGATTGCTCAAACCAGTCTAGATTCATAGCCTGATGCGCTTGGGGACAACTTGATTTTCGCCACCAACCCACTCCCGACAGTGATAAAATCCAACTTTGCCATGTAGCAACACCTTGGCTTTTCAAGAACCGTTGCATGGCAATTGTCTTTTTACATTGTTTCAAGCGGTAGCAACGTAGTTTTCGTCGTATCCACGCATCCAAATTTCGTAGCAACCTCTTGCAACTTGCATATTTAAAGTAGTTCAACCAACCACGCAATATAGGGTTTAATTCAGATATTACTTGAATCAAACTTTTACCTCTGTTACGTTTGGTGATTAACCGAACCTTATTTTTCAAACGCTTCTCGCTTGATGTAGCTACTACTAATGTGCCCTCCTTTAAAATGGTGTAACCTAAGAATTTTGTTTCATTACTTTGACAACAAATACTCTTCTCTTGGTTGACTTTCAGTTTAAGTCTTTCAGTGAGATACAAACTGATGGATTCCTTTACTCTCTCGCTGGCTCTTTGGCTGCGAACAAAAATACTGAAGTCATCAGCGTATCGAACAAAACGATGACCGCGCCTTTCCAGCTCCTTATCTAATTCGTCTAAAACTATGTTAGACAGTAGAGGCGACAGTGGACTACCTTGCGGTGTTCCCTTTAGACGTACGGTACTAACGCCACCAACCATTACCCCACTTTGAAGGTAACGGCGAATTAACAGCAACAAGGCTTTATCTTTTATCTTTTCAGATAATTGTTGCATTAGCCTGTCATGGTTTACTTCGTCAAAGAAACTTTTCATATCCATATCTACTACAATGTTCCATCCTTCGGCAACATAACAACTTGCCTTTTGCAAAGCTTGATGTGCGTTACGTTTGGGACGAAAACCATAGCTGTGGTCTGAAAAGTTCTGCTCATAAATGGGTGTCAATACCTGCTGTATCGCTTGCTGAATAACCCTATCCTTAACGGTAGGAATACCCAACATACGCTCTCCTCCATTAGATTTGGGGATGGTGACTGACCGGACTGGCGATGGAAAGTATTGACCTTGCAACAATTGATTGACAAGTGTTTCTCCTTCATGGGAAAACCATCCTGCAAAATCTCTTATTGGTACTTGATCGATTCCCGCTGCGCCTTTGTTCCTTTTCACCTGCTTAAATGCACGGGTTAAGTTACCGTGCGAACATACTATGCCGATTAATTCTCCGGCTAAGGCTCGTCTTGGTTTCTTCGCTGATTCGACTTGCCCCTCCAATAATGGTGTCGCTCCAGATACGCTGTTGCGATTTACACATTGGCAAATATCCTCCTTAGCTTGTTCTATGAACAAGTCTCGTTGGTAAGCTATTTCTTGCTGGTGCTTCATAAAATCAAGAGTCTTCCGACTGCTCCTTAAATTAATTGATTCAGACCTTCTCCCGACTCTGAACGTCGGGATACTATGTCCTCTGCTGACTTCTTGCATCCAATGACTGTTTGTCACCAAACAGTTTGTCGCTGTGGCAACTCAATGCAAGATCTCTCGGGATAAGATAATAAACTTTCCTTGCGTATCGCCTAATTTACTGCATGAACTTACGGTTGAATTTTGGGCGTTCCC
>DDWD01000041.1 GCA_002345825.1 Bacteroidales bacterium UBA2295 | reverse complement strand
GCGAAACCGATATGGGCCACGGCACGGCCTTCCACGATAACATGGTGGAGGTGGAGAGGGCTAACAACAGATAGGGCATATGCGAGTATTCTGTTATATAACCATACTTTTTGTGCTGCCGTATAGCTTATTGGCACAACCAAATGTGCAGTTTTCGAAAGAAGAGGTGGTCTCAGACCTAGAAATCTTACGCCAGCTATTAGTTGATGCCCAATACGATGTTTACGCATATATCTCTGAGCAAGAGTTCGAATCCGCTTACTTAGGTGCTAAGAGTTCTATTGAAAGCGATTCTTTGAACTTGCTAGAGACAATAAAGCTTTATCAGGGATTGATTTCTAAGATAAATATTGGTCATACTAGCATCGATTTTCCCGCACAGCTATACGTGCAGTATGCACAGGAGGGAGGTACTGTTTTTCCTCTTGAGATAGCCATTGAGTATGATAAGCCCTTAGTGCGTAAAAACTGGTCAGGTAACCACATCATAAATATTGGTTCAGAAATTTTAAGTATAAACGGAGTACCTATGGCCACAATCTTATCCAGAATATATACACAGATATCGGCCGAGAGTATTTACTTAAAAAATGCAAAACTCGAGCTGTATTCATTCCCAAGATACTACTGGTTGGTTTTTGGAAAGCAGGATAACTTTGAAGTAGAAACCAAATACAACGGGACAATTAGCAAGCATAAACTTAAAGCCGTAGATGTAATTGAGGGGTTTGAAATGAAACGAACCGAGATTATTAACGGTAAACGAGAACTTATATTTTATGGGCATTCGGCCTATTTAAACCCAGGAAACTTTGCTGGTAATGAGGTAGTTTATCGTCAGTTTATCGATTCTGCCTTTGTGCAGATAAATAATGCGCATAGTCAGAATCTTATAGTTGATTTAAGAAACAACGGCGGTGGCAACGACTCTTTTAGTGATTACTTGGTATCCTATTTTGCCCGTAACCCATTCAAGTGGAATTCGAGTTTTACACTTAAAACTAGCCAGCAGCTCAAATCTTACGTTAGAGCTAACAGCGATACCACTTCAGATTACAATCAACAAATACTAGTGCATGACAATGGTGAAATCTTTAGCTTTGCATTTCCTAAATATCAGCCACAACCTAAGCACAAGCAGTTTAAAGGTAAAGTTTATGTTCTAGTCAATAGGCAATCGCATTCTCAGGCAGCTGTAATGGCTGCCCAAGTCCAAGACTACAACTTTGGAGTGGTGGTTGGAGAGGAAACGGGAGACTATCCAACATTGTATGCATCTATTTTTCCGGCTAAGCTTCCCAATACCGGAATTACCGTTAATATTTCTAAAGGATATATTGTTCGTGTTAGTGGGAATAACCAAGATCAAGGAGTGGTGCCCGATATTTATATAAAAGATTATCTGCTCGATGAGGAGGATGAGATACTAAGAGCATTGCTAAAGAGAGTAGGTAGCCAGCTATAGCTTAAATAATTAAAAATCCATATTATGAAAAAAGTACTACTACTCTTACCCAATGGATTTGAAGTGCTGGAGGCCAGCGCATTTATTGATGTAATTGGCTGGAATCATCTTGAGGGAGATGGTTTGACAGAACTCTTTACCTGTGGGCTGCATAAAGAGGTAGTAAGTTCGTTTAACCAACAATTTATTGTTGATTATTTGATTGATGAAATTGATGTCGAATCATATGATGCATTGGCAATCCCGGGTGGTTTTGAGGAGTATAACTACTATATCGACGCATACGATGAACGGGTTCTCAATCTGATCAGTAACTTCAATCAAAAGAACAAAGTTATCGCATCAATATGCGTTGCTGCCTTACCCTTGGGTAAAAGTGGTGTGCTAAAAGGCAAAGATGGTACTACCTATAATTCCCCAAAAAGACGTGAGACTTTGCAAAGTTATGGAGTAAACCTTGTTGGAAAGCCTATTGTGCAAACGGGGAATATTATTACTTCTCACGGTCCATCCACTGCAATTGAAGTAGCATTTTTATTGCTGGAGCGACTCACCTCCCCAAGCAATACCCAAGCTGTTGCCCAGCTAATGAGGTTCGACAGGTGATTTTGTTAATGTTACTACAGTAATTTTAGTGGAAATATTTTGCGCCGAAAGCACTAAGACCAAAGTTGGAAGAGTTGCTTTTTTAATTTAAAACAAAAATGGTAATTCTGGTGTTAAACCAGAATTAGAAACCTTTAACTAGAAAATTCACGATGAAATCGTTAGTGTTCATATTATTATTTGCGGCAGTAGCTACTCAAGGTTTTGCCCAAGTAAAGTACGAGAAAGAGTCGCGAGTTAAAAAAAGTGACGTTCCTGCCTATGCTAAAGAGTATGTCGATTTGTATCAGTTCGATAAGAGGGTTAAATGGTATAAAGAGATTGGGTTTAACAGCATCTCTTTTGAGGCCAAAACCAAGTTCCAAGGGAAGAATTATAGTATAGAATTTTCTGATGATGGCTCTTTTGAGGATATTGAAATTGAGATAAAATCTAATGAAATACCCCCTGAAATATTCAGCACCATATCGAATTACCTAGTTGAGAAGCACACCAAGTATTCAATTGAAAAAATCCAGATACAGTATTTAGGTGATAAGCAAAAGGTTTTGAACTACCTACAGAATAATGGTAAATCAAACGATGTGGTAATGAATTACGAAATTGTAATCTCTACCAAGCTACAGGGTACCTTCACTATGCTTGAGTACTTATTTTCTGATGAAGGAGGTTTTATGCAAAAGGAGCAGATTGTACTAAAAAGAACAGATAATATTGAATTCTAGATATGAAGCGGTTTTATTTAGCTCTATTTGTTATTCTAACAATTCATATAGCTAGCAGTGCGCAAAGCACATTTGAGATTGGTTTTTTACCCACACTAAATATAAATAAAAAGTTACCACAGGACTGGGCGCTAAACTTCAAAGCAGAATCGAGGCAATCGCTAGTAAAAGAGAGTTTTGACTATCAGTACCTACTCACTGATATTTCGTTTGCGGCTTCTAAAAAAGTTAGCATTAACACATCTGTTGCCTTTGGATATTTGCTAAGCATAAACGACAATGGGATTAAGAACAGGACATTTCAGCACATTGCTTTTGTGAAGCGATATGCCAATTTCAGATTGTCGCACAGAGTTTTAGCCGATCAGACATTCCAAAAGGATGTAGATCCTGAATTTAGATTCCGATACAGAATTTCATCCGAGATACCGTTGCAGGGGGCATCGCTCGATCCACAGGAGTTCTTCTTAAAGCTCAACAACGAATATTTAAACTCGCTTCAAAATAGCAGTTACGATTTAGAAATTAGAACATCAGCACTTTTAGGCTATGTAATTTCGCCCAACAATAAACTCGAGTTTGGGCTCGACTACAGAGTCGATTCTTTTGTAAATGCTAATATAAGAAATAGGCTGTGGATTGGGGTCAATTTCTATAGCTCCATATAAAAGTTTCCGAGCAATTGGTTTTTCAGCCTTCATCCCTTGAGGGTAGGGAGGGTTAGTCAATCAACGAATAAACCCAAATTTAATAAACCCTAAACCCTAAACCCTAAACTCTAAACTCTAGTCACTCTATGAACTCTAGTCACTCAAAACTCTAGTCACTCTATAAACTTCCAACCCTAAACTCTCAACTTTCCTATCGGCTCTCCCGAACAATTTTTTCACTTCGATGTTTCCTAATTAGAATAATTACAAATAAATAGGAGTATGTTCGAAATAAAAATGCCCAAACTAGGCGAAAGCGTTGAGCAAGCTACAATAACCAAATGGTTTGTAAAGGTTGGTGATACCGTGGAGGAGGATGATAATCTTCTTGAGATAGCCACCGACAAGGTCGATTCGGAAATTCCTTCTCCCGTTGCTGGCAAGGTTCAGAAAATTCTATTTAAAGAGAATGATCTTGTTCCTGTGGGCGAGGTGATTGCCATTATTAATACAGGTGATGAGGTTGCTGAAGAACCGGAAACCGATTCAGAACCTAAACCTGCCAAAGAGCCAAATAATAATGACGAGGAGAAATCCACACCACAGGATTCTGAAATCAACATTAATTCGTCGAGTAGCAGGTTTTACAGCCCATTGGTGAAAAGTATTGCCAAGCAGGAGAGTATAAGTCAGCAGGAACTCGATTCCATTGAGGGAACTGGCAAGGATGGCCGTGTGCGAAAAGAAGATTTGTTAAGCTACATTAATAGTAGGGGTGACGAGAAGACTAGCGTAACCCAACAGACAGCTAGCGTGTCAAAACCTGCTCCAAAGGAGCAAAAGGTCCACGTATCGGTGGGTGCTGGCGACGAGATAATTGAGATGGATCGTATGCGCAAGCTAATTGCCGAGCATATGGTGATGTCGAAGCAGGTTTCGCCCCACGTTACCAATATGGTGGAAGCCGATGTTACAGCGCTGGTTAAGTGGCGCGAGATGATGAAGGAAACCTACCAGAAAAAGTACAAGACCAAGTTAACCTTTATGCCCATTTTCACGGAGGCAGCAGCTCGTGCGCTACGCGATTTCCCAATGGTTAACTCATCGGTTGATGGCGATAAGATTATTGTTAGGGGCAACGTAAACATTGGTATAGCTGTGGCCAAACCCGATGGTAACCTTATTGTTCCTGTTATTCGCGAGGCCGATAAGCTGAACATTCCAGGGCTGGCAAGCGCAATCAACAATTTAGCCGAAGCAGCACGTACCAATAAACTCTCGCCCGATGATATCCAGAATGGAACGTTCTCAATCACCAACTTTGGTACATTCCGAAATGTAATGGGAACGCCCATAATATCGCAACCTCAGGTTGCCATTTTGGCAACGGGAACCATAGAGAAGAAACCCGCTGTGGTAGAAACAGAGCATGGCGATATCATTGTGCCGCGGCACAAGATGTTCCTTAGCCTATCGTACGATCATCGGATTGTCGATGGGGCGTTGGGTGGCGCATTCCTCCGTCGCGTGGCCGATTACCTCGAGCAGTTCGATGCCAATAGGGAGGTATAGAAAGTTAGAAGACGCCTGCCTCGGGATGCGAAGCATAACGAGGGAAGACGGAAGAGGGATTAAACGTTATTTTCTAAGTCAACCAATCATTCAACCTGCCTGCTCTGACGCCAGTCAGACAGGTCAATCAATCAATCAATCAATAGCCAATACTATGTCCTACATAAAAAGAAACGATAAGCCTCACGGCATAAAGCAAACATCAAAAGAAACCCTTGAGAAGTGGTATAAATTGATGACCCTTGGCCGTGCTCTCGACGAGCGCGCACCAAACTATTTGAAGCAAGCCATTGGATGGAGCTACCACGCACCCTACGCTGGTCACGATGGCATTCAGCTGGCCATTGGCCAGGTTTTCGATAAGGAAACCGATCACCTTTTTCCATACTACCGCGATATGCTCACCGTGCTATCGGCAGGTATGAGCGCCGAGGAGATTATCCTAAATGGAATTTCAAAGGATACCGATCCCTCGAGCGGTGGACGCCATATGAGCAACCACTTTGCTAAGGCCGAGTTAAATATACACAACTCGTCGAGCTGCACCGGAAACCATACTCAGCAAGCTTCGGGATTAGGAAGAGCCTTTAAACGATATAAGCATAAGGGCGTTGTGTTTAGTTCGCAAGGCGAGTCGTCGGTTTCCGAGGGGTACGTGTACGAGGCAATAAATGGAGCTTCAAACGAGAAATTACCCGTTGTGTTTGTTTTTCAGGATAATGGGTATGGAATTTCCGTGCCCAAGGAGGATCAAACAGCTAACCGTAAAGTGGCCAACAATTTCTCTGGATTTAAAAATCTACGGATATTCCATTGCAACGGAAAAGATGTTTTCGATTCGATGAACACTCTTAAAGAAGCTAAGGAGTGGGCAATTGAAAAACAGATGCCAGTCATAGTTCAGGCCAATTGTGTGCGTATCCATTCGCATTCCAATTCCGATAGGCATGAGCTTTACCGCGACGAGTTCGAGAAAACCTATGTAGAGCAAGCCGACCCGTTAGCCAAGTTCCGTAGAATGTTGCTAAGGTACAATCGCTTTACAGAAGATGAGCTGGCTGCAATTGATGTCGATGTGAAACAAGTTGTAAAGGATGCTCACAAGGCAGCTATGGCGGCACCCGATCCAAAACCCGAATCAATATACGATTACGTTTTACCAGAACCATATATTTCGAAGAAATATCCACAGGGAATCCACGATTTCAAGGGCGAGCCCAAGAAGCTAATTGAGGGGCTAAACGAAACACTTAAGGCCGAGTTTAGACATAATCCCGATACTTTTATCTGGGGGCAAGATATGGCCAACAAGGATAAAGGCGGAATTTTCAATGTATCGAAAGGTATGCAACAGGAGTTTGGCAAGGATAGGGTTTTCAATGGCCCTATTGCCGAGGATTACATCCTGGGAACAGCCAACGGGATGAGTCGTTTCTCCGATAAGATTAGAGTTGTTGTGGAGGGAGCCGAATTTGCCGACTACTTCTGGCCCGCCATGGAGCAGTACGTCGACTCGTCGCATGATTACTGGCGATCGAACGGTAAGTTTGTGCCTAACATCACCATACGACTTGCGAGTGGCGGGTACATTGGTGGGGGGCTATACCATTCGCAAACCATCGAGGGTGCTTTGGCTTCCATACCGGGGGTGCGCATTGTTTACCCATCGTTTGCCGACGATGCGGCAGGGTTGCTTCGCTCCAGCATGCGTTCTAAAGGGATGACTCTTTTCCTCGAGCCCAAGGCTCTGTATAATTCGCCTAAGGCTGCAACCTCAATTCCCGATGACTTTGAAGTGCCATTTGGAAGTGCTAGGGTTAGGAGGGAAGGAACCGATTTATCGATGATAACCTTTGGAAATACTACCCATATGTGCCTTGAGGCAGCAGAGCAGCTGGAGAAAGAGCAAGGCGTAAGCGTTGAAGTGGTCGATATCCGTTCAATCGTTCCGCTCGATCGAGAATCAATTTTAAAATCAGTGAAAAAAACAGGGAAAGTTCTTGTTGTTCATGAGGATAAGGTTTTTGGTGGGTTTGGAGGTGAACTAGCCGCCATTATTGCCGATGAGGCGTTCGAATTCCTCGATGGGCCAGTTAAACGCGTTGGGGCAACCTTTACTCCAGTAGGATTCAATAGAATACTTGAGGCTGCAATTCTACCCAACACCGATAAAATTCTAGCAGCAGCAAATGAACTAATTAAATACTAATTTTATCTGAACTGTATGATTATGAAGACAGCAATAATATATAGCCACAGCGCTACTAAAACAAAGCAGGCAGCAAAACATATCAAGGAAGCCTTTGAAAAACCAATTGATGATATTGATGTTGATGGGCTTAACCCCGATGATCTGAAAAAATACGATCTGCTCATCCTTGGCGCTCCTACCTGGTTCGATGGCGAGTTACCTCACTACTGGGATGAGCTGGTGCCTGCCATTGAAGATCTCAACTTGAAAAAACAAAAAGTAGCCATTTTTGGCAATGGCGATCAGGTAAAGTATCCCGAGAATTTTGGTGATGCAGTGGGCTTACTTGCAGAGGTTTTTGAGAGTGCTGGTGCAACCACAATTGGCAAAACAAGTACGGAAGGTTATACATTTGAGGCTTCGAAAGCTATAAGAGATGGAGAATTTGCAGGATTAATTTTAGATTTTGAAAATCAAAGTAAATTAAACAAATCAAGAGCAAAGACTTGGGTCGAAGCCATAAACAACTAACTTGTTGCCAGTAAACACAGGAATTAGACCCAATATTTTTTTGTTTATAAAGTGTTGTACCCCTTTGCATTTTCATTTCTTTATTCGTAAATTTGTTGAGCATTGCTCAAAAAAAATGAAAACACTCAACAAAAATTAACAATAGATGGAATCAATTAGCATTAGAGGAACCCACGAAACTCCCGAAGTACTGTTTAGCAAAGATAAAGGAGAGTTTTCCATATCAGGTAAGTCGTTACCTGAGGATGTGAAGGAGTTTTATCACCCACTTGTTAAGTGGGTTTCGGAGTATGCCAAATCACCTAATCCGGAGACAGTTCTCAAGGTAAAGATGGACTACTTTAATACAGCTTCATCTAAGATGTTGCTTGAGATATTCGAACAGTTTAAGGCTATGCATGATGCTGGAAACAAGGTGCTAATCGACTGGTATTACCAAGAGGATGATGAAGATATGCAGGATGCAGGCGAGGATTATGCCGATATAGTAGAAGTTCCGTTTAACTTCATTAGCTATCAGCCAATATCCTAGTATAATAAGACAAACAAATTATCTATTTGTTGTTTGTCTTTAATCCCTCAGTGTAATGAGATCTATTCGGATTGAACAGACAGAGATAACACCAAAGGTAATACTCGACAAGGCGAAGGAGGAATTATTGATTCAGGGCAAATGCTTACCCGAGGATGTGAAAAAGTTTTTCACCCCAATCATAGAGTGGTTTGATGCCTATCTTGAGGCACCCAACCATGAAACGGTAATAGTGCTCGACTTCGATTACTTCAATACAGCATCGTCAAAAATGCTGCTTATTATTTTGTCAAAACTAAGGGATTTGCAAAAAAAAGGGAAGAGGGTTCAGGTAGTGTGGAAGTACCCTCAGTATGATCAAGAGCTCGAGGAGGCAGGAGAGGAGTTCTCCGACCTGCTGAATATCCCTTTCGAATTTCTACCCAAAGCCGAATAATCTCAAATCTCTATATAAACAACTATGAAAAAATTACATATCAAACCAAAAAAGGATTCACCAGAGGTAATTCTCGACCATACTTCTAATGTTTTTTCAATAAAAGGGATTTGTCATCCTGAGAATGTCACCAAATTTTTTGAGCCAGTATTGAGTTGGTTTGATGAGTTTAAAAATCATTTGGTTTCCAACGGAGAAACAAGAGAGATTAAAATGATATTTTTCTTTAGGTATTTCAACTCAGCAACCTACAAGTACCTTATTACCCTACTGCAAAAAATTAATGAACTTACCGATGTTGGCAGCTCGGTATTTGTTGAATGGCATTACGAGGAGGAAGATGAAGATATGCATGAGTCTGGAGAAGAGCTGTTTGAATTCAGCGGCTTGAGAATTCCTCACGCTTGTATCGAATCGGTTTTTTAGATAGTACCAACATACCAGAAACAAAAAAAGCAGCCTTAAAAAGCTGCTTTTTTTGTGATCCAGCTGGGGCTCGAACCCAGGACCCCATCCTTAAAAGGGATGTGCTCTACCAGCTGAGCTACTGAATCATGTCTTGATACTAACACCTAAAACTTTAAGAACTCGTGTGATCCAGCTGGGGCTCGAACCCAGGACCCCATCCTTAAAAGGGATGTGCTCTACCAGCTGAGCTACTGAATCAAAAAAATCAGAAAAAAAAAGGACTTTTACGTCCCAACTCTTTTATAATTATCTGGTTTTTAGGAATCATTATTTGAATTCCTTATTACCAAAAGCGCTGCAAAACTAATGCTTTTTATCGTTTCTCACAAGCACTACAAGGGTTTTTTTTTGATTTTTTACTCCCCGTTGGCAAAATGCATTTATTAACAGATGTTTATGTATAGGAATATTTTTCTAATCCTTTTCCTTTTCCAAAATCAAATATTGGCTTATGTTTTCTAATATCTGAATAACTATAAATACAGTGTATTTATAAACTACATAATCAGACACATAGATCGTGTTGGTTTAAAAAAAATCCTTTTCTTGTTACAAATCCCTAGCTTGTTCGTCATTTATGTAGAGGCAAGGTTAACCTTATATCAAATGTTAAATTTAAAATTCAAATCAAAATGAAAAGAGTAGCACTAATTGCAGTTATGATTATTGTAGCAAATGTATCATTCGGCCAAGCTTTTATTGATGATATATTTAGCAAGTATGCAGGTAAACCAGGCTTTACCTCAGTAGTAATCACACCCCAACTTTTTCAGCTGTTGGCTTTGGTCGATAACAATGACCCTGAGTTGCAAAGAATATCGGAAAAAATGAAATCGCTCCGTATTTTAGTTTCCGAAGAAAAACCCATTGGATTTACAGAGGAGGTTCGGTCCAAAATTGGGAAAATGAACTATATTAGCATCATGGAGGTGATTGACGGAACGCAGAAAGTTAACTTTTATGTACAGCAGAATGGCGAAATTATTACCGATTTTTTACTGCTGGCAATTGACGATAGGGAAGAGGTTCTGCTCTCGATTACCGGAAATATGAAAATTAATGAGTTGACCGAGCTGGGCAGATCAAACTCTATTGGAGGTAGCGCAAGTCACCTGTCATTACTTAAAAATTTAGAGAAAAATTAGGCTGATCAGTTAGAGTTCCCACCATACATTCAGGTATGGTGGGGCTATTAAACAAACAATAAAATTAGATAGCTATGAAAAAAGCAATTCAAATATTTGCCGTGCTAACATTAACCCTGGTTACAACAGCGGTAAGTTGTGCTCCCAGAAGCGAGGGGAAAGGGAGACCTATCCTTTCGCAATTACTTTACCAAGAAGATGTTAGGGCATTTAAACTACCCGGGTTTTTGGTGAGGTACGCAATGCTAGCCACAGAGGAAACCCGAAAAATAAGGCCTTCTTTGAAGGGAATGACTTCAATAACGATATCTCTTCAAGAAGATATGAAGAATTCACGTGAAGTTTTCGAACGAATATGCTCTAGGCTCAACAGGGCAAACTACAGTAGCTACATGGAGGTTATTGATAACGACTCGAGGATAGCCATTAAAGCACTAGAGAAGGATGGCAAGATTAAAGAAATGGTGATTATTATTGACGATAGCTCGTCGTTTATTTGTCTGGGGATAAAGGGGAATATCAACCCTGAGAGTTTTATTCAGCTGGTTTCAAACTTTACGGAAGATAGCAAGTCGATTAGTATATAATGATTGGCCTTTTGGATGAACGAGCGTGAATTCAAGCAAAGAGTACTTCCATTAAGTAATCGTCTTTACAGCATTTGCCATAGGATGCTGGGCAACCAGCACGAGGCAAAGGATTGCTTGCAGGATGTATTTATTAAGCTTTGGACAAATAGGCAAAGCTTGTCGGAGGTGAAAAGCATTGAGGCATATTGCTTTACCATTACGCGAAATAGTTGCCTCGACAGGCTCAGGCTTAGGAAAAATACAATTGATATTGACACCGTTGCAGATTTAGATGGTTCTTTAATTGAAAATCCAGAGCATAACCTTGACGACAGTAGGATGTATTTGCTCAATAAGGCTCTCACAAAGCTACCTGAATTGCATCAAATAGTGTTTAATCTTAGGGATATTGAGAGGCTGGAGTTTGATGAGATTGCAGAAAGGATGAGTACCACACCCGAGCATGCTAGGGTTTTGCTTTCGAGGGCTCGAAAAAAAATAAAGGAAATAATTGAACAGGAGTTAGTAAGAAACAGGTTGGCATATGAATGATATTGAGAAAAGGATTAGGGTGTTGCTGCAGCAGTATTATCAAGGGAATACTACCATTGAAGAGGAAGATCTTTTGGCCCAGTATTTTGCAACTGCTGATATTCCTAACGATTTGCTACCCGACAGGGAACTTTTTGCTCCGCAGGTTGGTATTTCACAAGAGTTTCAACTTGAACTGGAAAACGATATCGTAAAGGCTATTGAACGTGAAAAAGCGGAAGCGAAGGGCAAATCAGCACGAATTGTTAGGCTGGTTGCTACATGGGCTGCCGCAGCGTCAGTTGTAATTGTATTAGGTGTAACATGGCTGCTAACAGGGAATTCGGCTAAAGATATGTATGTTGACACATACGACGATCCTTATTTAGCCTTACAGGAAACCCAACGCGTACTGGCATTGGTAGGATCGAAAATTAGCATGGCGCAGGCCGAGATGCAATCGCTTGAGATGCTACAGCTGCCAAATCAAATGCTCGAGCCAGTGAACAAACTTTCTAAAAACCTAAAGCATCTTGAGAAGATAAAGACCATTGAAAAGCCTAAGGAGATGCCGTTTATTAAACAAATATTTGAAGACAGTTCAAAGAATCAATCCGTTCAAAACTAAATAATATAACCATGAGAAAAGCATTTGCATTAGTATTTGTTCTTTTAATTACTGGAACACTATACAGCCAAAACTCACCTGTTGATAAACTCTTCGAAAAGTACTCTGGGCATGAGGGCTATACGTCAATTTTCATTTCAGAGTATATGTTTACCTTGTTTTCCAATATTAACGAGGCCGACAAGGAGTTTCAGGAGGTGGTAAAGGGCTTGTCGGGAATAAAGATTTTAGCTACGGAAAATCCTGCTGTTGGAATAGATTTTCATAAGGAAATTATTAAAAATCTGCCAACTAAAGATTACAAAGAGCTGATGGTAATCCGTGAAAAGGATCAGAATTTAACTTTCCTGATAAAGGATGTTAAGGGCAAAATAGTGGAGCTACTGCTTATAGTGGGTGGCGACGATAACGTGCTTATTTCGATCCAAGGGAATGATATCAACCTTAAGAACATATCCAACTTATCGAAGTCAATGAATATTGATGCGCTTGATGCCCTCGAAAACATCAAATAGTTGATGGGTTTAAAGCTGTTAAGGTATATTTTGGTCGAAATTTAACCAAAATTTAGAAACTGTTTAAGTTTTTTTG
>DDWD01000122.1 GCA_002345825.1 Bacteroidales bacterium UBA2295 | reverse complement strand
GTTAGGTGTAATACCCCACACAAGTGCAGCGGCAGAAGCTGCAACAGCATTCTCAACATTATATCGCCCAGGTATACCAAGTTCAATGTTATTTACTGTGCCATATGGCGATTTTAGATCGAATGTGTAAATGCCGTTTGTGTTGGTGAGGTTTTCTATACAAAAGTCTGCCTTCTCAGTTGTAGAGTATGTATAGGTGCTAATTTTTGTGTTCACTTTTGCAATATCTTCGAGTCCTTTTTTTACAATCAGCACGCCCTCTGGCTTTATGTTTGCCACAAAATCGGCAAATGCTTTTATTACCTCGCTGTGACTAAAATATATGTCTAAGTGGTCGGAGTCGATAGAGGTAATTATGGCCAGCTGAGGAGCGAGGTTTAGGAAACTCCTATCAAATTCGTCGGCTTCAACCACCATTCGCTTTGCACCTTTGTCGGCCAAAACCAGATTGCTTCCAAAGTTTTTAGATATTCCTCCCAAAAATGCATTGCATCCCTGTTGCGTTGAGGCCATAAGGTGAGCCAAAAGCGACGAGGTGCTGGTTTTTCCATGGGTTCCTGCAACTGCAGCCGTATTGTAATCTTTGGTTATGTACCCAAGGGCTTTGGCTCGTTTTACTAAAGGATAACCATTTAGGCTAAAGTATTTTAGCTGGCTATGCGTGTTGGGTACAGCCGGTGTGTATATTACAAGTGTATTGTCGGGTGTGTTTATGAATTCGCTTGGTATACTGGCGATATTATCGTCGAAAACAATGGTAATACCTTCGTTCTTGAGGTCATCAATAAGGGTTGATGGAGTGCTGTCGTAACCCGCAACACTAAGTCCGCGTTGTGCAAAATACCTGGCAAGGGCACTCATGCCAATGCCGCCAATGCCAATAAGGTAAACGCGCTTCATGTTGTCAAGGTTAATTTCCATGGTGTGAACAAAGTTTTGTTACAATTTCAGATTATGCAAGCAATTAAATATAAAGTTATTACCAAGATTTAAACACCCTTTTTAGCTGTGCTTCCTACAAGTTCCATAACCTTTTTTGCAATATCGATGGCCGCATTTGGCAAAGCCATTTCTTTTATGTTTCGGCTTAATGTATTTAGCCTATCGTTATCGGTAATAATATCAAGAGCTGTTGTGGTTAGGTTTGCAGGAGCCTCGTTGTCCCTCACCATAATTGCAGCATTACGTATAGCCAGTGCCTTAGCATTCATCGTTTGATGATCCTCCGCCACATTGGGTGAGGGTACCAGTATGGTTGGTTTGCCCACCATACAAAGTTCGGAGATGGTACAGGCTCCAGCACGCGATATTACCAAATCGGCTATGGAGTATGCCAAATCCATTCGGTTAATAAAATCGTTGATTTTAATGTTTTCGGTGTTTTTTTCTTTGAGTTTTTCCCTGATATCATCAATGTAAAACTTGCCGGTTTGCCAAATTAGCGTTACGCCTTTGCTTTCAATTATTTTGTCGATATTACCCAGTATGCTGTGGTTTATTGAGCGGGCGCCAAGGCTGCCTCCTACTACTAGTATAACTTTGTTCCCTTTGGGAACATCAAAGAAGCTGTGAGCCTCGTCGGTTTTTGGTAAAATATTCTCTAGGCCCTGACGAATTGGGTTTCCCGTTAGGATTACTTTGTCGGCTGGGAAATACTTTTCCATTCCCTCGTAGGCCACGCAGATAGCTTTTGCCCTTTTGGCAAGCAGCTTGTTGGTTACCCCTGCAAACGAGTTTTGTTCCTGTATTAGCGTTGGAATTCCTAGTTGTTGTGCAACCCTAAGCACAGGGCCACTGGCATATCCACCAACACCAACCACAACATCAGGATTAAAATCTTTCACTACTTTTTTTGCCTTCTGAAGACTTTGTAGTAGTTTAAATGGAAACGTCAGGTTTTTAACCGTAAGTTTGCGATGAAACCCTACCACTGGTAACCCAATGATTTGATATCCAGCAGCAGGTACTTTTTCCATTTCCATTTTACCCTCGGCGCCTACAAATAGAATCTCCACCTCGGGATTTAACTCCCGAAGCGCATTGGCAATTGACACGGCAGGGAAAATGTGCCCGCCAGTTCCGCCGCCGCTAATAATCGCCTTTAGGTGCTTCTTCTCCATCAAATAGTTCCTCCTTGTTTTGACTACGGCTTATGCTGAGCAAAATGCCAAACGATGCGCTGGTGAATAGGAGCGAAGTTCCGCCCATACTCACCAGAGGTAATGGTTGCCCGGTAACGGGTATAAGGTTTACGGCCACAGCCATATTTATCATTGCCTGAAATACCAAAATTAATGTTAACCCCATGGCTAGAAATGCCGGAAATGTTCGTCGTGCTTTTTTAACAATTAAGCCAGTACGGTATAAAAGTATTAGGTATAGCATTAATATTACCACACCCCCAAGAATACCATACTCCTCAATTATTATGGCGTAAATAAAGTCGGAGTAGGGATGGGGGAGTAAATTTCGCTGAGTGCTATTGCCCGGGCCCTTGCCCACTAACCCTCCGGTTGCAATAGCAATTTTTGATTGTTGAGCTTGGTAGTTATCCCCTTCGTTGCCTCCTGAGTAGTTTTCAATCCTACTTTTCCATGTTTGCACACGATTTATCGAGTTGGTTTGCAGAGCAATAAAAATGAACAGTCCGACAACAACAATACCTAATCCTGTAAAACCTAAGAGTTGCTTTAAATTTATACGGCCAATAAATAGCAATAGCCAGCAGGATACGCCAAGTAATGCTGCTGTGGAAAAATTGGCAGGTAAGATTAGCAAGCAAACAATAACTATAGGGATAACAATGGGGAAAAATGTCTTTTTGATATCGTCAAGATGATTTTGCCTAAGCGAGAGCATCCTGGCAACATACATAATTAGGGCCAGCTTGGCAAAGTCTGAGGTTTGGATAGTAACCCCAAGGCCTGGGATCTCGAGCCATCGCGATGCTTGGTTGATGCTTGTTCCAAACAGAAGCGTAACTAGGAGTAACGGAATAGCGATGTATAAGAGCATGGGAGCGAGAGGTGAGTACACCTTGTAGGATATTAGGTGTACAAGGAAAATTACGGCTAAACCCGCTCCCAAAAAGCTAAACTGCTTGATAAAGTAGTAGGCAGTATTGCCCCCTTGATATCGATATGCAAGCGATCCGGTAGAGCTATACACTGCCAGAAGTGAAACGATGGATAGCAGAACTACTATCAACCATATCACCCTGTCGCCCTTAAAGTATCGCCTAAAAAAATTCTCCATATCGTTAAAAAATTCTACAAGTTTCTTACTGCTTCCTTGAATTGCCGCCCCCTGTCCTCGTAGTTTTCGAACAGGTCGAAACTAGCACAGGCTGGCGAAAGCAACACAACATCGCCAGGTTCCGATAGATTGTAGGCTTGCATAACGGCATCGCTAGCCGAATTGGCATTAACCATAACGGGAACCATCTCGCTAAAGGTCTGGTGTAGCTTGGCGTTGTCAAGTCCTAGGCAAACAATAGCCTTTACTTTTTCTTTCACAAGGTCGAACAGCTCCGAGTAGTCGTTGCCCTTATCCTGTCCGCCGGCAATCCATACTACTGGCGCCTTCATACACTCCAGCGCATACCAGGCCGAGTTCACGTTGGTGGCTTTGGAGTCGTTTATGTACTGAACACCACGCACTTTGAAAACGGGTTCGAGCCTATGCTCAACTCCCTGGAATGTTATTAGGCTTTCGCGAATAATATCCTTGCGGATATTTAGCACATGCCCAGTAATACCTGCGGCCATTGAGTTGTATACGTTGTGGCGACCCTTAATGGAAAGGTCATCGATTGAAACGTCGAAATCGCTGTTGTGGTACTTGATTTGCATTAGCTGGTCAATTAGATATGCTGTTTGGTTCTCCGTTTTCTCCTGCGAGAAAGGAAGCATCTCAGCCTTCACCACAATCTCCTTGAGATGTTCGGTTGTAACATCGTTATCGGAGCAAAAGATGAAACATTCATCTTCCGATAGGTTTTGGGTAATTCTAAATTTCGACTTCACGTAGTTTTCCATCTTGTAATCATAGCGGTCCAGATGATCGGGCGATATATTTAGCAAGATGGCAATATCCGCTTTAAAGGTATACATGCCATCGAGCTGGAAGCTGCTAAGCTCAATCACATAGTAATCATAATTCTGTTCGGCTACCTGCAGAGCAAAACTTTGTCCCACATTGCCGGCTAACCCCACGTTTAAACCAGCTAGCTTTAGCATATGGTAAATAAGCGTGGTGGTGGTGGTTTTTCCGTTGCTACCTGTTATACAGATTTTTTTAGCATCAGTGTATCGGCCTGCAAACTCAATCTCGGAGATCACCGGAATCCCTTTCCTAATTATCTCCTGTACAATGGGAACACGCTCTGGTATGCCGGGCGATTTTATTACTTCTTTTGCATTTAGTATAAGCTCAGTGGTGTGGTTGTTTTCTTCCCATGGTATTTTGTACTTGCCAAGAATCTCCTTGTACTTGGGTTTAATCTTTCCTGAGTCGGTTAAAAACACATCAAAACCCTGCTTGGTCGCAAGAACCGCAGCACCCACACCGCTTTCGCCACCACCAAGAACAACAATTCTTTTTTTTACTTCAACGCGCTCCATAGCTATCGGATTTTAAGAGTAACCACTGTAAATATTGCCAGTAGCAGTGTGACAATCCAGAATCGGGTAACGATTTTTGCCTCGGGAAACCCTTTTTTTTGATAGTGATGATGGAGCGGAGCCATGAGGAAAACCCTACGCCCAACGCCATATTTCCGTTTGGTATGCTTAAAATAGCTTACCTGAATCATCACCGAAAGCGTTTCGACAAAGAATACACCGCACAGGATTGGAATTAGCAACTCTTTCCTGATAAGAATGGCAAATACTGCTATTATCCCCCCAATGGCCAAACTCCCGGTATCGCCCATAAAAACCTGGGCAGGGTAGCTGTTGTACCATAGGAATCCGATTGCAGCACCAATGAATGCGGCCATGAAAATCACAAGCTCACCCGAATCGGGGATATACATTATGTTCAGGTATTCGGCATAAATGACATTGCCCGAAAGGTAGGCAAACACCCCAAGGGTTGTACCCATAACTGCACTAACGCCGGTTGCCAATCCATCGAGGCCATCGGTAAGGTTGGCGCCATTCGACACGGCTGTTACCACAAATATTACCACAATTATAAATACCACCCAGGCTAATTTTTGAGCCCAAGCGCCTTTTATTGGTATTAAGAACTCGTAGTCGAATTCGTTATCCTTAAAGAAAGGGATGGTTGTTTTTGTTGTTTTTTGATTTTGTGTAAGCGTTTGCTTGTTGGTTTCGTTTTGGCCACTTACCTCTATCTTGGTTTGATTTTTTTGCTGCTGCACCTTTTCTCTAACCACAATATCGGGGCTTAGGTACATGGTAAGACCAACGAATAGACCCAGCGAAACTTGCCCCAAAATTTTCAGTTTTCCCGATAGGCCCTCCTTATGCTTTTTAAATACCTTGATGTAATCGTCGATAAAACCTACTAAACCAAGCCATAAGGTTGAAACCAGCATTACTACTATATATATGTTTTTGATATCAGCAAAAAGTAAAACGGGAACAATAATGGAAAGTAGAATTATTACTCCCCCCATGGTGGGTGTTCCCTTTTTTTGAAGCTGTCCCTCAAGGCCAAGATTCCGTACTTCCTCGCCAATTTGTTTGCGCTGCAAGTATCGAATAAGGCGCTTGCCAATAAGCAGCGAGATGAGCAGTGAAGTGATTACTGCCATTCCAGAGCGGAAGGAAATGTACTGGAACATACCCATTCCGGGAACATCTAACTTGCTAAGCCATTGTGCTAGGTAGTATATCATGCCTGTAGGGTTTTAAATATTTCTGATATCTCCTCTTTATCATCAAAATGGTGTTTAACACCCTTAACTTCTTGGTAGGTTTCGTGACCTTTGCCGGCAACTAGCACCACATCGTTGGGCGAAGCAAGGAGGCAGGCTGTTCGAATTGCCTCCCGCCTGTCGATAATGGTGAGGACTTTCCCTACGTTAGCTGGCTCTACGCCCTTTTTCATATCGGCAATTATTTCTGCAGGATCTTCGTTTCGTGGGTTGTCGGCTGTGAGCACAACCAGATCGCTACCCTGAATGGCTACTTGGGCCATGATGGGCCTTTTGGTTTTGTCTCTGTTGCCACCTGCTCCCACAACTGTAATTAGCCTGTTGCCATCGGATCGTATCTTGTTTATTGTTGATATTACATTCTCAAGCGCATCGGGGGTGTGAGCATAATCAACCACGGCAATTACCCCGTTGGGTGCAATAAGGTTTTCAAATCGGCCATTAACTGGCCCCATGCTGCTTAAGGCGGTAAGTGTTTCTTGCTGATCGAAACCGAGTTGCTGGGCAGTGGCGTAAACGGCAAGCAAGTTATAGGCGTTGAAATTCCCTATTAATCGCGTCCAAACCTCAATATTGTCGATATTTAGCATCATTCCCTGTGGTTGCTGTTCAATAATCTTGCAGCGATAGTTGGCCATACCCCTCAACGAGTAGGTTTGAACTTTGGCGCTGGTGTTTTGAACCATTACCCGTCCATTGCGATCATCAACATTAATTAGCGCAAATGCGCCTTCTTGAAGATTGTCGAAAAAGGCTTTTTTTGCCTTGATATACTCGCTAAATGTTAAGTGATAGTCAAGATGATCATGGGTAATGTTTGTGAAAACTGCTCCCGTAAATTCTGCTCCCGCAATTCTGTTTTGTACCACTGCGTGCGAACTAACCTCCATAAAGCAATGGGTGCACTCCTGGGCTACCATCTGGCTAAGTAGCTTGTTTAGCTCTATTGCATCGGGGGTGGTGTGCGTGCTGGGTATTATGGTGTCGCCTATTTGGTTTTGCACTGTGGATATTAACCCGGCTTTGCCCCCCAATGAGTTTACCAAGCGAGCGAGAAGTGTTACTGTTGTTGTTTTTCCGTTTGTTCCGGTTACTCCAATAAGTTTCAATTTGCGCGTAGGATAATCGAAGAATGATGCTGCCAACTTACCCATAGCAACAGCCGAGTCGTTAACTTTAACGTATGTTACGTTGGGATTTATTTTTTCTGGAATTTGTTCGCATACCACAACGCTAGCACCTTTCTCTATGGCCACCTCAATGTAGCTGTGCCCATCGACCTGTGTGCCTTTAACAGCAGTAAACATGCTGTTGGCGGCTACGGCTCTGGAGTCGAATGTAATATCTGCAACGGCCACGTTTACGGAACCGATGATTTCAAAATCAATGTCTTTTGGCAGTATGTCGGATAGTATTTTCATATTAACCATTACTCATTTCAAGGGTTATTCTTGCTCCATTACCGATTCGAGTTCCTGGTAGAATTGATTGGCTACGTACTGTTCCCCTTCCGCTTACAGTAACCCTTAGTCCACTGTTTTCGAGTAAGAAAATAGCATCTTGCAAACTCATCCCAACAACATTGGGGACGAGGTTGGGGATAATTTTACGCTGGAGTAGTTCAACGGACTCATCGTTTCTATTGGTATTTGCCCAAACATAGTTTGGTGACTCGTCGGTTATTGGAATCTTTAATTCATTAAAAACTTCGGCAATAAGGGGTTTGTATCCGCTTTTGGATTCGGGTAGTTCCACTAGTTTGGGCCTGCGACTAACCTCTGGAAACCAGTCGGGATTAGTGGCATATACCTTATCTGCAATCTCCTTAAAGATTGGCCCAGCAACTAGATTTCCGTAGTATACGCTTCGTGAGGGTGAGTTAACCACAACGATACAGGAAAACTTTGGGTCTTCGGCAGGGAAATATCCCACAAACGATGCCTGATGGCTTACGCCGGTGGCCGATTTGTAACCGCTAGATCCCTGTGCTATTTGAGCAGTACCGGTTTTGCCAGCAATTTTAAAGTCGGCATTTCGTAGGTTGCGGGCTGTGCCAATTTCCACAACGCCTTCAAGCGCCTCCCGAACCTTATTCAGCGTTTTTTTAGAGCAGATAGAGGGATTTATAACCTCTGTTTTGAAAACCCTTTCGGTGCTACCATACTGCCTAATTGAATGGATAAATTTGGGCTTAACCATTTTGCCGTTGTTGGCTATGGCGTTGTATAGGGTCAGAATTTGCAATGGGGTTAGCTGTACCTCGTACCCAATACTCATCATGGGCAGAGAGATGCCCGACCAGAGCTTATCTCCGGGGTATTTTATGTAAGGATCGGCTTCGCCTTTGATAGGAATACCTAACGGTTGATTCAAGTTCATTGCGTAGAGCCTATCGATAAATTGCTGCTCTTTCCCTTTGTATGCCTTAGTTACAAGTTCTGCAATTCCCACATTCGAGGAGTATTCGAAAATTTCTCGTACAGATATCTCTCCGTAACCTCCCTCCTTGGAGTCGTTAATCCATTTGTCGTAATACCTCACACTTCCATTACCGGTATCAATAGTGTCTTCAAGGCTAACATAACCATCCTCGAGCAAAGCAATCAGCGTAGCAAGTTTAAATGTCGATCCAGGTTCAGCACTTTCGCCAATGGCGTAGTTAAATACTTCGCTGTATGTGCTGTTCTCGTTTCTCTTTAGGTTTGCGATTGCTTTAATATCGCCAGTGGCAACTTCCATGAGCACAACACTACCATGCTCGGCATCGTGCCTTCCTAGCTGGGTACGAAGGGCTTTTTCAGCAACATCCTGCAGGGTAACATCTAGGGTAGTGATAACATCCATACCATTTTCGGGCTCAATTTGCACTGCGCTATTTACATCGAGCCAGAGATTTCCGCTCCCTCTTTGGCGAGTGGTAACGCCTGCTTTTCCCTTTAGTATATGATCGTAAGCTCCTTCAATTCCTACGGCAACACCGTTTTCATTTACCGTTCCAATGGTTCGCGATGCCAGGCTTGAATGAGGTTTAATCCGCTGGTTTACTTGTACCGGAATAAATCCACCCTTGTTGGAGGGGAGGTTAAACAGAGGAAACTCTTTTATCTTCTTTAGTTCAAGGTAATTTACAAGTCGCGATCCTATTGGGTAGTACCTGTTGTTACGGCCAAATTTTCGGGCATTTACCAGTTCCGATTTATAGGTGTAGTGTGATTTGTCGCGAAATAGGTTAGATAGTTTTCGGGCAAGCGAATCGACGTTGGCGTAGAACAGCTCATCAGTTAAACCCGCTGCGCGTAAATCCATCCTGATTTCAAAGTAAGGCACAGATGTGGCTAGCAATCGGCCATCGATGGCGCAAATATCGCCCCGATTGGGTTCTATGGTTATATCCCTATAGGTTATGGTTTTTGCCTGAGCGCGTAGGTCTGGCCCTTCAATGAACTGGATATATACTATTTTACCCACAATGGCAATTCCGAGCATACCGAAAATTACGTATACCAGTGCGAATCGAAATAGTATTTCCTTTTTTACTGACATTTGACCACAGTCGCTATTAAAGGTTTGCCTTTATTTTTTTTGGAGGGACAACTGATTCCTCAAGACCTAATCCCTTTTCCTGAACCATTCTGGAAACCTGGCTTTGCTTGCTAATGTGCATGAGCTGGGCAGCAGTGGTTATTGATTCTGCTCTTAAGTTCTTTACCTCTATCTGAAGCCTTTGCCCCTCGCGCACAAGTTTTTCGTATCGATATCGGTTTCCAATGTATATCAGTGCAATAAATGCTAAGAATAGGATGTAGGGAATCTGTCCCGAGAAATTATCCTTGCTTAGGATACTCCCATCGAGTAGGTTTAGCACTCCTCTTTTCTTGGGATCTTTGGGTTGAGGTTGTGCGTCAATAAACTCTATGCGTTCCTTGTTTTCGCTCATTTTTTTCTTGCAATTCTTAATTTTGCACTTCTCGATCGTGGATTCCTTGTGAGTTCTTCGTCCGAGGGTACAATCACTTTCCGATTAATCTGCTCAAAACTCGAGAATACGTTACCATAAAAATCTTTTACCAACTCCCCATCAAAATTCCCGCTCCTTATAAAGTTTTTAACTAACCTGTCCTCAAGCGAGTGGTATGCTATAACTACCAATCGCCCCTCGGTTGTTAGGGTTTGTTCCACTTGTAGCAACATCTGCCTTAGGGTTTCCATCTCGCGGTTTACTTCAATGCGAATTGCTTGAAACACCTTGGCCAGCATCTTGTTCTGTTGCTGGCTTGGAAACATAGGGCTCACAAGCTCTGCCAGCTGCTCAACAGTTGTAATTGGCTCTTGAGAACGATATGTTGCTATGGTTTTCGCTATTCTATTGGCATTGGTTAACTCGCCATAAAGCGAGAACATCTTTGCTAAGGCCTTATGATCGTAGGTATTAATAACCTGCTCGGCATTTAGAGGTGCGTTTCGATTCATACGCATATCTAAGGGACCCTCAAATCTGAATGAGAACCCCCGTTCGGGGCTGTCGAAGTGTTTGGATGATACACCCAAGTCGGCCAAAATTCCATCAACATAAAGAACCTTGTGGTACTTTAAAAAGTTTCTGAAGTACCTAAAGTTGCTGCGAACCAGTAAGAATCTGCTGTCGTCAATAGCATTGGCCATAGCCTCTTCGTCCTGATCGAAAGCGATTAGCCTGCCCTTTGGTGAAAGGTGCTTAATGATTTCGCGTGAGTGACCACCTCCCCCAAAGGTGAGGTCGAGGTATGTTCCATCAGGTGTGATGTTCAAGCCCTCAATGCTTTCGTTTAGTAGCACTGGAATGTGATAAGCCATTACTCGTTGCTTAAAGATGATGATCCTAAAATCTTTTCAGCTAGTTCAGCAAACGCATCCTCGTTGGTTTCATGGGCTTCGTAAATTTCTTTTGCCCATATCTCGATACGGCTGTCCTGCCCTGTTAGGGCGAGCTCCTTGTTGGCCTGAATTGAATCAAGCAGTCGTTTGGGGATTAGCAATCGTCCGTTGGAGTCGAGCGTAAGCTCAGCCGTTCCGCGGTAGAATTCTCGTAAAAACTTGCTGTGCTCACGGTTGTATGGGTTAGTATTGCGCCTAATCAAATCGTTTTGGCGTTCCCATTCCTCCATGGTGTAAAGCACTAAGCAGTTTTCAAATATGTCCTTCTTGGCTACATAGCGGTCGGGAGAAGCAGATCTATTCTGCTTCTTCAGCGATGAGGGAAAGAGCAGCCTGCCCTTCTCGTCAACTTTGCATATGTAATCGCCTATAAACGAAGTCATATTCATTTTGTATTTCAAAAAGTAAAAATAAGCGAAAAAATTCCACTTTCAACCACAATTACCCACTTTTTACCACATTGTTGATAACTTTTTTAATCTAGATTTCAAGATGTTGATGTTTAAATGTTCTGAAACTCTCAATATATGGGCATTTTGATGGTTGGGTATAACTAGCGTTTGTTGTTCAATTGCTGAGGATATCCTCGGTAAAACTTGTCGGTATGTAAAACATATTATGTAACATATTAATAATCTTCGTGTAAGCTTGCTATCCCAAGTTGTTTTGGATAGTTTTACCAGCACATCAAACTGTTTTTTTTGACTAGCAAATTGCTGTGGCCTTGATAGGGCCGAGATGAAGCAATTTTTTATGAAGAGTAACTAGTAAAGATTGAATGCAATGATTACAGATGTACACCATAAGGATCCCGAGGATTTGTATCTAACTCCCATCGTTCAGCAAACGTCATTTTGGCACAATGTAAAAAAACAAATGGGGGTTAATTCATTGGCGCTAAATTACAAGGCACGGATTAGCCCAGCGAAGGAATTGCAGGAAAATCCTGTAAAAGTATTGTCGGATTTATTGGTTGTTATTCAGAACATAGATCGTAATAATTGTGTTGCCTATGTCCCTTACGGTCCTGAATTGGAACCATCCGAAGCCGATCAGGGTGCTTTTCTGGAGGAACTTTCGGAGAGTCTGCGTTCTCACCTGCCCACAGGGTGTATTACTATTCGCTACGATCTGTTTTGGGAATCGTTTTGGGCACAAGAGGATGACTATTATGACAGCAATGGTTGGTGGCTTGGACCTCCCGAGGTTGCCATGCAAGAGCTTCGGTTTAATATAAATACTGCAAATTGGAACTTACGTAAAGCGTATAGTAACATTTTGCCATCCAACACCCTGTTTCTCGATTTGAGAAAGAATGCCAATGAGTTACTCGCTCAGATGAAGCCTAAAACCCGATACAACATTAAGCTATCGCAGCGCAAGGGGGTTGTAGTTAGAACGCTGGGAATGGATCAGCTGAATCTATGGTATCAGATATACAGCGAAACTGCCCAGCGAAACAACATTCATCTGCATAGCATCGATTACTTTGCGTCTATACTTTCGGTTGAGGCTTTAAAAGCACAATCGGCTACCGAGGTGTTACTTCTAGTTGCCGAAATTAATGGTATGCCGCTGGCTGCAATGTTTCTGGTAATAAGTGGTAATCGGGGGTCGTACCTGTATGGTGCTTCCACTTCGGCCAATAGAAACTTTATGGCAACCTATGCATTGCAATGGGAGGCTATGCGAATAGTGCAAAATAAAGGGTGTACCGAGTATGACATGTTTGGCATTGCACCAAATCCAGACCCTGCTCACCCTATGCATGGATTGTATCGCTTTAAAACAGGTTTTGGCGGGAATCAATATCATACACTGGGCTGCTGGGATTATCCACTCGATCATAATAAGTATCAATATCTCACCACAATGGAGATGAGTAGCCAAGGTTATCATTTGCAGTAAATAAAAAAAGGCTGCCCAATTATGAGTAGCCTTTTATGCGAGTTAATTTTTGCTACCAGGTGTAGCGAATGCCTAGTGCAGCTCCCCAGCCAAAGCCGGCGTTGCTACCAAGGAAATCCCACATTGGTCGAGCATCCAAACTGAACATAAGAGGAATATCATGGGTGTTAAGGTTGTACTCAACACCAATTTGGCCACCCAGGCCAATGTTAAAATAGCCGCTGGCATCATCGTATGAGTATATTCCCACTCCAACGCCAGGGCCAACAAACCAGTTGAATCCATCCTGAATGTTCCAATGCCAGTGGTACATACCCAACGCAACAATTCTGCTGTGGTTTGAGCTTAAAGCTGCCCCCAGATCAAATTCAACTCGGTTGGCATCACTCATTTTTTTCTGGTACGAAAGCTCAGCGCCGTTAATAGCGCCATCGCCTCCAAGCCTTAAACCAAAAGCTTTTGGACTTATTTGCGCACTTGCCATAAGGCTTACACCTACAAGTAATACAACAATTGATATTATTCTTTTCATTTCACATTGATTTAAAAATTTCACCTACTCGTTGGCTTTTCGGTTACCGCCTTATTTATGATTTTTGATGTTTACTTACTGTTTACTTTGATTGATAAAGATGAACATCGTGCTGTGGGAATGGTATGGAAATCCCTTGCTTGTCGAACTCCTTTTTAACCGCTTCGTTCATTGTGAAGAATAGCGGCCAGTAGTTGGCAGCCTCAACCCAAACCCGAGCTACAATATTTACCGAGCTATCGCCAAGCGAAATTACACCAAAAAAGGGTTCAGGTTCCTTTAGCGCTCTTTCGTCCGCCATGATTACTTCCTTTATGGTGGCTTTAGCCTTATCGATATCATCGGCATAACCTATTCCAAAGGTCCAGTCAACTCTACGTAACGGCTCGGCAGAGTAGTTGGTTAGAGAGCCAGTACTCAATCCACCATTTGGAATTACAATAACCTTTTTGTCGGGGGTGTGAAGAATGGTGTGAAAGATTTGAATTTCCATAACCGTCCCGGAATAACCTTGCGCATCAATATAATCGCCCACCTTAAAGGGTTTGAAAATTAGGAGCATAACACCGCCGGCAAAGTTCTGCAATGTGCCAGAAAGTGCTAAACCAAAGGCCAGACCAGCGGCACCAAGTAGGGCAATGAATGATGTCATTTGAACGCCTAGCATCGACACTACGCTTACAACAAGTAATATTTTTAGCGTAATTGCTGAGAATGAGATAAGAAAGGATTGTAATGATTTGTCAAACGAACGCAGTTCAAACATTTTTCTCAACATCTTTGAGAACCTTTTAATTAGCCATAGACCAATAATAAGGGTTACGATTGCGAGTAATAGTTTGCCCCCATAGGTTACCGTGTATTCAACAAGTAGATCGGTTGACGGCAGGAGGGTTGTTATTTCTTCCATTTCTAGTGATTTAAATGAGTTATTTTATTGCTGTTTTACTTTTACTAAGATATAAAACTGTTTGGGAATACCCAAATGATTAGTTGCTTTATAAACCCTATACGCTTAGGATAGAAAAGGTGAATTGCTTTGTGCAGCCAGACAATTTTGTATTATCCAGTTCGTTTCCAACCCTAACAGTGAGCTATGTCCGTTGTTCAATTTTTATTGATGTAACAATGCAATTGTAGTTATACCAACGGCTCGCAATAATCCTGTTTTTTAATCGTAAGGCTAAAGAAGTATCCTAGAAACATTGATTTTTATTCTGATCTGATTTTGGGCAATATGCAAAAGCAAAACCCCTGCTTTAATGGAGTACATTAGTTTTTCGGGGCGGTGGTTAACAAATCGATAACAAACTCTTTAATGTAAATGGGGGCTCAAGTGTTTTTGTGTTACCTGTTTGAGTAGTTGCGTTTTGTTCTTGTAAAACTTACGTATTATAGAATGTGAAAAAAGAAAAGGCTGTTAAA
>DDWD01000072.1 GCA_002345825.1 Bacteroidales bacterium UBA2295 | reverse complement strand
ATCGGGGCAAACAAGCCCACAGTTTGCACAACCAATGCATGCTTCGGGGTTAGCCATGTATGCATAGTTATAGCCTTTCCCGTTAACCTCACGGGCAAGTTCCAGTACATTGGTAGGGCATGCTACAACGCAAAGATTACAACCTTTGCATCTTTCCACGTCTACCTTTACTGCTCCTTTAATTTTTGCCATATTTTTATTGTGTTTAGGAATGATTACTTTATGTTGATTATGATTGTAATGGGGCTAAATAGTTTATTTTATAGGTTTATAGGATGATTTTCATGGAACATCTTAAGCCTATACTCCAAATCGGCAAATTGATTTTCATGGGTTTGCGATACGCAGGCTCTTAACCCTTCGGTTCGCTCGCTGCCGGTTATTGCTAGCGATATGGCGCTTATTCCATAGTATACAAGTTCCTCAATAAGCTGCTCGCCTGTGAGACCGGGGTAGGATATGGTGAAGTAGAATCCGTCGGCCAATGGTTTGTCTTCGTCCATATCGTAAACAATTTCAAAACCATTGTTGGTGAATAGCTTCTTCATGGTATGGGCTCTCTCTCCGTAGGTTTTAACGGCTTCAACAAAGTTGAAGTCACCATCGCTGGCTGCTTTAAGCATTGCCGCAAGACCGTATTGTGCTGAGTGTGATGTGCCCGATGAGAGTGAGTATACGGCTCCATAAACCATGGCGTAGCCAAACTCGTCGGACGAGAAGAAACGTTTTAGGTCGGGGTACCGGCGGCTAAACAGCTTGTTACTGATTACCATGCTGCCTATACGCTGCCCAGCGTAGCTAAATGCTTTGGAGCTGGAGATGAGCATTAGCCAATTGTCGGTATAGTTGGCCACTGTATCTTNNTATGGGGGTACTCCGGGTTTCGATAAGTCCTTACGGAAATCCATGGCAAAGTACGCTAGATCCTCAATTACAATAGTATTGTACTGAGTGGCTAACTTCCCAATGGTTTCTAATTCTTTTTCGGTAAAGCAAATCCATGAAGGGTTGTTGGGATTTGAATACAGTATTGTGCTTATGTTACCCTTTTTAAGATAACTTTCTAGTTTCTCTTTCAGCTTGTCGCCCCTGTAATTATAAACATCAAAAGTTTCGAATTTCATCCCCAGAACCTTAAGTTGTTGCTTTTGTACAGGGAAACCCGGATCGATAAACAGCACCGTGTCTTTTTGAATATCGCAACGATTGGTTACCAGGAATGCAGCCATTCCGCCTTGCATTGATCCTACTGTGGGTATGCAGCACTTCTCTTCAACTTCAATATTGATGAAGTTTTTTACAAAGCGAGCGATTTCCTTTTTAAGCAATGGTACTCCATCAATCATTGGGTAAAATTGAGCAACTCCATTCTTAAGCGCCTCAATTTCAGCATTAACTCCTACTTTGTTGGGCTCAAGTCCAGGAACGCCCATCTCCATTCTTATGTATTTTTGTCCAGTGGCCTTTTCAATCTCATTTATCAGCCGCACAATTTCCCTAATTGTAGCTTTCCCTACACTAGGCAGACCCGACTCCTTAATTTTTTGTTTTACAACTTCGTATGGTATTGGAGTATTCATTGTCTTTTGTGTTATTATGTTCTTGTTATTCTTGATGTTATGTCTAGTTTATGCTGTCGACTATACGGAGGGTTTTCCCCGCTTAATTCAAAAGACAATTTTATGAAAGATTTTTATAAATTAAAAGCATTATATTGCTATTTAATAACAGATTGTTACAAATTTTGGAAATTTAGAATGATTTTAAGGATATTTGGGCGAAAAATGTAACAAATGTTTTTTTTATTGACTTTTTCTAAGTGTGGTTTGCTGAGAGTTGCTAAAAGTTTTTATTTAAAACAATTGGGGCTATTCAAAACGAATAGCCCCAATTGTTTATTATTTTTTATGCAAATTGATGTTGCAGCTCTTTTACCCAGTTTATAATTCGTTGGTCAGTTAGGTCTGGTTCATAATCCTCGTCAATTGGTAAGCCTACGAATTGATTGTTGATAACTGCCTCGGAATCGGTAAAGTTATAGTCTGATGAGGGAACTTGCCCTACTATTTTTGCCCCTTTTTCGAGCATAATATTGGCAATAATACCCATGGCATCTACAAAGTTTGCAGGGTAGGTAACTGAATCGCCTAGGCCAAAAAGGGCAAATGTTTTACCTGTGTAGTTTATCTTTTCAATCTCTGGACGGAAAAGATCCCAGTCTTCCTTGGTGCGTTCAGCATTCCAGGTCTCCTTGCCAATGGTAGAACAGCCTAGAATAATATTCTCGTATTTTTCAATATCAGCAGCCTTGGAGGTTTTAACGGGGATTACATCAGCGAGGTCCTCGCCAAATGCTTTCTGCAACCTTTTGGCTACACTCTCGGTTTTACCACCTGTTGGGCCGTAAAATATTCCTACTTTTTTCTTCATTTTCAATGATTTTATTTAAAAAGTTCGTTTTGCTTATCCACGCCTGTACTTTACAAATATACGAAATTTGTAAAGAATATGAAGTGCATTGCTTCAACATTGTTTACGACGTATGGCTAAAACATTAGTTGGAAGTGAACTATTTTTCTGGTGTTTCCAACCGGAACAACCGTGAGAGTGATTCTGAAACTTCTAGCTGTATCCATTCCCAACGTACTATGATAAGAATTAAGAGAATAGCTACTGTACCAAGTAATAAAAGCTCTGTTGCTGTACGATTTTTAAACCAATCGATAATTTTGTTCATATCTCCTACCAGCGTTTTTTTTACAATCTACTTGTTGGCTCCCCGCAAGGCAGCCACTGAGAGCAATACCCCCAAAACAATTCCTAGCACAGCAGCAAAAAGTACTCTGAAGTCTGCAGGTAGCAGGAATGTAATGGTGTGTGCCGGAATCCAAAAAAATGGGATGGTTTTTTTGAAAACAAAATTCCATTGAATATGCCAATTCAATCTTGCCATTATGCTCCCCACTTTAACAGGTCTAAATAATCCACCAATAGTTCCTCCGTTATCGTCAATGTGCGTGTCGGTAATCTTGTGTAGTGTCATCATTACCGGAGCGTAAATTAGATTTAAAGCCGAGCTAATGCTGAAAGCGACTAACACTTTAGCAACAGATAAATCTCCGGCTAGCATTCTCCCGGCATTATCAACGCCCATATAGTTGAGGAACGATACAGTACCCGTGTTGAAGATAATGAAAGCCATATTAATGGTTAACCCCAAAAACCCCCAAACGATGGCTCTGGGCATTATGCCAAAGCCGGGCTGATTGTAATTGCCGGTTCTGATTCGCAATCCAATCATCTCGCCAAATGTTGCAAGAATGGCAAACTTTATAAAGCTCATCACCATTCCGTGCGAAGCATTAAAATCCACATAAGCCTTGTAAACCGGGGGGAATATGAAGAATGGTAGCAGCACAAGGGCGACAATGGTTAGAACCAGAAAATCTTTTCTGCTCATCTTGTAAGTATCTAGTTTATAGATTATTTCTCTATTCTTATCCTTGCATCAACGGCAACAACTTTATCCTTACGGCCAAGCAATGGATTAAGGTCCATCTCGAAAATCTCAGGGGCAAAGGTAACCAAAGCCGAAACCCGAGTCACAATTTCAGCAAGGTGTTGCTCGTTTACAGATTCTTGTCCACGTACACCTTGAAGGATTTTGTAACTTTTTAGGCGATGAATCAGATCAAGCGCCTCTGTTTGGGCAATTGGAGTAATGCCTGCATTAACATCCTTTAGCACCTCAATGAAAATGCCCCCCAAACCGCATAGCACCATATGGCCAAATTTATCCTCGCGCTTGGCACCAACAAATAGTTCAACACCGCTAAGCATTGGTTGTATGAGTATTGCCGTTGTATCTTTAATTTTAATCATTCTATTGAACTCACTTGCAACAGCCTCGGGCGTTTTTACGTTGAGTACTACGCCACCCACATCGGATTTATGCACTGGCCCAACCACTTTCATTACTACGGGGTAACCAAGTTCCTGTGCGGCTTTTTGTGCCTCTCCGGCCGATGTGACAACGGCTTCGCCAGCACGGGTGATACCTGCAGCATCTAAAAGCTGCTGAACCTTTTCGGGTGATAGGTATCCGTTTTCAGCGCTATCAATAATTTTGCGGATAGCTATGTCGTCAACCTTGGGTTGCTCAATGTTTTCTATTTGTGGGGCGGGAGTGTGGTAAACCTTAGCTAAGGCGTTCCCAAAAACTACCTCGTCGGGGAAGTTTACGCGTCCCTTGGCAAGGAAATGCTCAATCTCATCCTTTACATTGATAATGGAAGGCAGAATAGGGTAGATTGGCTTTTTGCACTCACCCATTTTCTTGTGGAGCAAGTCGTATACATCATAAACGGGGAATAATCCAGGGCTTCCAAAAATTACGGCCATAGCGTCCACATTGTCAAAATCGTTCTCACAAGCATCAATTATATGTCCAAGCTGCTCGGCAGTGCCAGTGGCCAAAAAATCGATTGGGTTAGCAACCGATGATCCGGGGAATAATTTTTCCAGCAGGGCATCGGCTTTTGGACCATTGATAGCAGGAACTTCAAGCTTGTTGTTCGATAAGGAGTCGGTAAGCATTACAGCAGGGCCACCTGCATGTGTAATTATGGCAACCCGCTTCCCTTTTAGTTCGGGGTGAGTGAAAATTCCTGCTACGGTAGCCAGCTCTTCGCGACCGTTGCAGCGAACAATTCCTGCTTTGCGGAAAAGTGCATCAACAGCTACATCGTTGCTGGCCAATGCGCCAGTGTGCGAGCTGGCTGCGCGGCTACCTGCCTCGGAGCCGCCACTTTTGATTGCTGCAATTTTGCATCCCTTGCGAATTAGCGAAGATGCGTGCTTAAGCAGCATTTGAGGCTTGTTAATACTCTCTACGTATAGCAGCTTAATGCGCGAGCTGGATGCTGGATCGAAGTTTTCGTCCATATCTTTCAAAATATCTTCCACTCCCATTTGGGCACTGTTTCCCACGCTGTAAACCGATGAAAAGGTTAATCCCTTAGGCATTCCAGCTTCCATAATGAATACTGCGGTTGCACCTGAGCCTGAGATGAAATCGATTCCCTTTGGGTTGAGTTTTGGGACAGGAGTAGTGAACACACCAGCGTAGTTTGAGTTCATTACGCCAATGCAATTAGGACCAATTAAACTGCCGTTCACCGAGTTGACCATATCAACAATTTGCTGTTCAAGTTTGGCTCCCTCCTCGCTCTCCTCATGAAATCCCGCCGATAGGATGATAAATGCTCGGGTTTCCTTTTCTTCTGCGAGCACTTTTACGGTTTGCGGACAAAACTTTGCAGCAATAGCAATGATGGCCAAATCAACAGTAGGGAGGCTATCTACACTCTTGTTGCAGCTAATGCCTTGCACCTCATCTGCTTTGGGGTTTACAACGTAAAGGTTCCCTTTATAGCCATTATCTATAAGGTTTTTCAAAACTTTTCCACCAGGTTTCTGGATGTCGTCAGAGCCTCCAACTACAACAATGATTTTGGGGTTAATCAGCTGCTTGGTAATCATATCGTATGTTTTTGATTGTTTTGTAAATAGATGTTTTTTGGGAAACAAAAACTTGTTTTCTCTAAATTGGGAACAAACTTACAAAAACTTTTTGCAAGCTTACCGTTGTGGTTTAATGCTATAAAACTCCTTAATCCAAATTTAGGAGTGATGCAAAGGTTGTATCTTTACCCAGAATTTTTTATACACTTACGATGAACGTGATTGATGAAATTTTACAAAAAGAGAACCTAACCCGTAATGATATTATTCTGCTTCTTCAAACCAACTCCGAAGAGAGGAATAAACTTGACGCAAAGGCAGCTGAGGTTAAGGAACAGTATGTAGGGCGTAAGGTCTACTTCCGTGGTCTAATCGAGATGTCGAATATATGTAGCAAGAACTGTTATTACTGCGGAATTCGTGCAGCCAATTTTAATGCACATAGGTATAACCTTTCCGATGATGAGGTGCTTGATGCAGCTAGGTTTGCATGGGAAAATAAGTATGCCAGCTTGGCAATACAAACTGGAGAGGTTGCTAATAAGGAGTTTACCGATAGGGTAGCGAACCTGCTTAGGAAAATTCATCATGCTACCAACGGGGAACTGGGTATTACCCTGTCAATGGGCGAACAATCAGAGGAAACGTATCGGAAATGGTTTGATAGTGGCGCTATGCGTTATCTTCTCAGGGTTGAGTCGTCAAACCGGGAACTATACGCCAAGTTACATCCCAATAACAAGGCTCATGATTTTAACAAGCGGGTTGAGTGCTTGCATGCGCTTAGGCGGGTTGGCTACCAGGTAGGAACTGGGGTTATGATTGGCCTTCCGTTTCAAACCATCGAGAATCTTGCCGACGATTTGCTATGGATTAAGGAGATGGATATCGATATGGTGGGTATGGGGCCATATGTTGAGCATCCCGATACACCTCTGTACAAGTACAAGGATGTTTTATTACCCCTTGAGGAGCGGTTTAACTTTGCCCTTAAGATGATAGCTATCCTCCGTGTTCTGATGAAGGATATAAATATTGCTGCGCCAACAGCCCTTCAGGCTATAGATAAGTTGGGGCGCGAAAAGGGTATTAAGGTTGGTGCCATGGTGGTGATGCCCAACATAACACCAGGGCTGTATCGTAACGATTATAAACTATACGATAATAAGCCTTGTGTGGATGATGCTGCTGACGACTGCAAAAATTGTTTGGAAGCACGAATACAGCTAACAGGTGACACCATTGGATATGGTGAGCATGGCAACTCAAAGCATTATTCCAATAGGAGAGGGCTTTAATTATCAATTGCCGTTTTTACCGACTTTTTCCCCAGTTTTACCGATTTGCTATTCCATGCTGAGGGCGGGTAGAATACTTTTGCTACCATAAACTTTAAAACTTTTTTAGATATGGAACGAATTGATCATCAAAAAAATCACTCGCCAAATAATGTGCGCATTATTATTGGTATAGTATTTTTAACTGTGGGTGCACTTCTTTTTGCCGATAGGCTCGATATTATTCCATTTGCATGGAATAGATACATCTTTACCTGGCAAAGCTTGCTAATTGCTGTTGGACTTATTAGCTTGGCAAAGAATGAATCGCGTGCTACAGGCATAATCCTTATTGCTGTAGGTGGATTTTTCCTTTCAGCAAAAATATTTGGTTTCCATTATCCTATTCGGTATTTCTTTTGGCCAACAGTTTTTGTTGCATTGGGATTGATTATGATATTCCAAAAAGGAGGTCATATGCGGAATTCCAAAATGGGTTTCAGCAAGGGGGTAACCGATATGGATATTATTGACGATGTGGCTATCTTTGGAGGTAGTGAGCAGAAAATAACCTCGAAGAATTTTAAGGGTGGTAAGGTTTCCAACATTTTTGGGGGTAGCACCTTCGATTTATCCGATGCTGACCTTGCTCCTGGACGTAACGTCCTCGATATGTTCTGCCTGTTTGGTGGCTCTAAGATTATTGTCCCTGCGGGATGGCGTGTAAAAATTGAGGTAACCGCAATTTTTGGAGGTTACAACGATAAGCGTCGATCGGCACCAAAAACCGACGAGGTGGTTGAACGCGAGTTGGTTCTGAGAGGTGTTGTGATATTTGGCGGTGGTGAAATAAAATCGTACTAGGCAATCGCTTTGGGAAAATAGCTTTTACAGCATGGTGGGTAGCAATAGCGGCTATCCACTATGTTGTTTTATATTTTTTTTACAGTATTTCTACTGTAAATGCCATTGCCGATAGTTTGGTGTGGGTTGTTCTGTTTTCAATGCTATCGTTAGGGCTCTGGTTTTGGGTTCGCCTGAGCGATATTGAGACCCAAAAACCCCTGAGCATCGCCATAAATCATCTGGGTGCATCTGTTGTAAGCCTTTTGCTTATTGTGTCGCTTCATCGATATGTTTTATCTCTACTTTTCGACGATGATAATGAATACATAAGCTTTATCGATTCTTCAATTCCGGGGAGAGCAATCATTGGGCTATTCTTCTACATCCTCATTGCGCTTGTTTACTACCTTATTATATACATCAATAATTTTAGGGAGAAGCTTACACGCGAAGCGGAGCTGCAAGCTCTTATTAAGGATGCCGAGCTCAGCTGGTTAAAGCTACAGGTAAATCCACATTTCCTTTTCAATAGTCTTAACTCGGTTAGCTCGTTAACCATTACCTCACCCGAAAAAGCTCAAGATATGATTACCCGCCTATCCGAGTTGATGCGATACTCGCTTAGGCAGTCGCCCGGAAGTATGGTGAGCCTTAAGGATGAACTTGATAGCTGCAAAACTTATCTGGAGATTGAGAAAGTGCGGTTTGGTAATAGATTGAATTACGGAATTACCTGTTGCGACGAATGTTTGGAGGTACAGGTTCCCAGTATGATTTTGCAACCAATTTTCGAAAATTCCATTAAGCATAGCGTGGCACAGTCGGCCGATGAATCAACAATTAAGGCAGATATTTTTATCAGCAACGGTTACCTGAATGTTGAGGTTTCCAACTCTTTACCCGATTTTCCTACCAGCAGTCAGGGAACTGGTGTGGGGTTGGAGAATATCCGTCGTAGGTTAAAGCTGATTTACGGTACGTCGGAGCTAATCCAGGTCCGCAAAGAGCCAAACCGATTTGCTGTAATTATAACAATTCCCACAAAATAGATAAAGTTATGCGAGTTGTAATAGTTGAGGATGAACAACCAGCAAGAGATCTGTTGAAAAAGTATCTTGAGTTGGAAAATGATATTGCGATTGTTGGCGAATGTGCCGATGGCTTTTCGGCAGCGGTGACAATTAATCAGGAAAAGCCCGATTTGGTCCTTCTCGATATTCAGCTACCTCGATTAAACGGTTTTGAGATGCTGGAGGTGCTCGACCATTCTCCGCTAATCATTTTTACTACTGCGTACGACGAGTATGCCATTAAGGCTTTTGAGCAGAATGCTGTCGATTATCTTTTAAAACCCTTCTCAAAGGATCGATTTGCGGTGGCCCTTAGTAAAGCCCGAAAAAAACTAACGACAACCGGCTATGTTCCATCATCAGCAAGTTCAATGGCCGAAGACCTATCTGCCTTGTTACCCATAGTGCGAATTGTGGTTAAGGACGGTAAGGGAATTCATATTGTCGCCACCGACGATATCAAATATTTTGAAGCGCAAGACGATTATGTTATGATATACACGCAGGGCGGTAGGTTTATGAAGAAGCAAACCATGAAAAGCCTTGAGGAACGGTTAAACTCAAAGCAATTCGTGAGAGTTCACCGCTCGTATATTGTAAATGTGAATGAGATTGTAAAGATTGAACCTTACGAAAAAGAGTCGTATTTGATTTTCCTAAAGGATGACAATAAGATAAAGGCAAGTGCATCGGGTTATCGGTTGTTGAAAGAGCAGCTTGATTTTTAAAAATCAAGAATACTTTCCGTAGCGAATTTATTCTTACCTGCCAGAAAACTTTAGTGCCCGCCGGGTGTTTTTATGCTGATGCCCATTCTAATTAGCTTTTTTTATGGTATTTCGGTTTAACATTTTTTCACAACGCTCGTTTAAGATTGGGTGATGAGCCAAATCGGTGTGGTATTTTTTTTGTTGAAGAACTAAATTAGCCTACCTTGGGCACGTTTTATACAAATCACTGGAAACTATGATAAGGGGTCTATTTAGACTGTTTAAGTTATTGGTGTTAAGCTTGCTGTTTTTAAGCGCTTTCCATTCAAATGCTCAGTACTTTGGGCGTAACAGACCGATATACAAAACATTTAACTTTAATGTTTACGAATCGCCCAATTTTGAAATTTACCACTATTTCGAAAACGATTCGGTTGTCGAAAAGTTGGCACAGGCATCGGAACAGTGGTATACTATGCATTCGCAGGTATTTCGCGATACCATTGCAGAGCGTAACCCCATTATTTTTTATGCCAATCATCCCGATTTTCAGCAGACCACAGCCATATTTGGCTCAGTAGGTGTTGGTACTGGAGGCGTAACCGAGGCGCTCAAAAATAGGGTTGTAATGCCTGTGACAGAAACCTGGGGGCAAACCGATCATGTGCTGGGGCACGAGCTTGTGCATGCTTTTCAGTTCAATGCCATCCTTTCGCGCGACTCCACAAGTCTAAATTCACTTAACAATCTTCCCCTTTGGATGATAGAGGGTATGGCAGAGTACCTCTCCATTGGAAGTGTCGATCCGCATACCGCAATGTGGATGCGCGATGCGGTGCTAAATAACGATTTCCCCACGCTGGAGCAAATGTCTCGCGACTCTAAATACTTTCCCTATCGATATGGACATGCCTTTTGGGCATTCGTGGGCCGAACCTTTGGCGATAGCCTAATTGCTCCCATCTTTATGGAAACTGCTAAGCGAGGGTATGATGCTGCGCTGAAACGGTACCTAGGGCTTAATGAAAAGGAGTTTTCTGATATCTGGAATAGAACAACAGTTGAGCACTTTAAAATGACCATGAAGGACACCATTGATTCACCTTCTGGTACCAAGATTATTCATGAAGAGAACGCTGGACATATCAACATATCACCTGCCATTAGCCCCAATGGAAAGTATGTAGCTTTTTACTCCGAAAAAAGCCTGTTTTCCATTGATTTGTTTTTGGCCGAAACCGAAACAGGGAAAATTGTTCACAAGTTGTCCTCAACCATTCATCGTAACGAGATTGATGCATTAAATTTCATCGAATCGGCAGGTGCGTGGTCGCCCGATAGTAAACACTTTGCATTTGTAGCATTTAGCAAAGGGAAAAACCGTTTGCTAATTGTAGATGCTGAAAAGCGGCGTATGGTTCGTGAGGTTGAAATCCCCGATGTGCCTTCGTTTAACTACCCGGTTTGGTCGCCCGATGGAGCAAGCATTGTGGTGTCGGGACTGGTTGATGGCAGAAACGATCTTTACCAGTTTTTTCTCTCCTCCGGCAAGGTGAAGAGGATAACCAATGATAAGTGGGCCAATATCCATCCCAACTGGTCGCCCGATGGCAAAACCATTGTTTTTGTTACCGACAGACCCACTCAACAGGATACTCACGCCAAGCGGATGCCTGGGTATTACCTGGCAACCCTCGATTTGGCAACTCAGCAAATCAGTACACATCATTTTTTCCCAGGTGCATCAAACCTAAATCCCATATTTGCTCCCAATGGAGAGGATGTTTATTTCCTTTCCGACAGGGATGGATTTCGGAATTTGTATCTCTACAATCTGAAGGATGGCAAGATCTTTCAGAAAACAAAGATACTAACAGGGATATCGGGAATGACCCAGTTGGCACCCGCCTTTAGCGTTTCCTCAGAGACTGGTGTGGTCGCCTACTCATATTACTTTAATAGCAATTATACCATATTTGCTGCCTCGCCCAACGATTTGCATTCCATTGAGGTTTTTCCTTTGATGGTAGATCAGACCGCGGCAACACTACCTCCCTACAATAGGGTGGTAAAGAGTATTATCGATAAAAATTTGGCTGTAAGAATGGGCCAACCCGAGACTCCTGTGGATTCATTCCAGATGGTTCCATACCGCCCCAAGTTTAAGCTCGATTACATTGCCAATTCAGGTGTTGGGGTATCAACAAGCCAAATGGGAACAGGTATGGCAGGCGGGGTAGAGATGATTTTTAGCGATATTGTGGGCGCAAACCTGCTGCAAGTGGGGTTGGCCCTTAATGGTGAGATTTATGATTTTGGCGGACAGTTCACCTACATCAACCAGAAAAACAGGGTGATTTGGGGCGCAACGGTTTCGCATATCCCTTACTCATATGCCTATTACGGACGAAATGCAGGGTGGGTAACCGAAGGTGATAACACATTTTTTCTCGATACCATCTCCATGTATCACTTTCGGATATTTGAATCCATGATTGGTGGGATGGCGCAACTCCCGTTGTCTCGTACCCGCCGGATAGAGGCAGGAGGATTTCTTAACTGGTACAACTATCGGGTTGATGTGCATTCGCACCTGTATGTGGATGGTTGGTATCAAGGTTACAACCGTTACAAGGGCGATGCACCCGATGGCTACTCGTTGCAAAGGTTAAATGCCGCCTATGTGGTCGATAATTCTAGCTTTGGTATTGCATCGCCTATGGATGGTTCTAGGCAAAGGTTCCAAGTCGATAAGGTTTTTGGCTATGTTGATTACTGGGGAACGCTGGCCGATTTTCGACAATATTTTTTTCTCAAACCATTTAGCTTCGCATTCAAAGGATACTACTACGGTAGGCATGGTAACGATTTGGACAAAATATACCCCTTGTACCTCGGTTATCCTTGGATTATTAGAGGATATGATAACACTGCTTTTAATAATCAGATACTGGGAGGTGACTCGTTTGCGATGAGCCCCGATCAGCTAATGGGCGATCATCTGGCAACTCTAAACTTCGAGATAAGAATTCCATTTACTGGCCCAGAACGCCTTACGCTAATCAAATCCAAGTACTTTTTCTCTGAACTAGCCTTGTTTGCCGATGCTGGTCTGGCTTGGTTCGACAACAATTCTGTTAAATTAAAATGGATGCCCGATAATATCAATGAGCGTACTCCGGTTGTAAGCGCTGGTGTTAGCTTAAGGGTTAACGTATTTGGAGCGATGATACTTGAACCGTTTTATGCAATTCCATTCCAACTTGGAGGAATTAAGGTTGCAACATTTGGATTGAACTTTACTCCCGGATGGTAATCTGGATTGTAAACGAAAAGATAAGAAAAACAAAAAAGAGGGTGGCCAAATTTGGCCACCCTCTTTTTTGTTTGTTGTGGTTACCTAAAACTATAAGGCTTTGTAGTCAATGCATTCAATTACATAAGCTACCTCTGGAACCTCGTTGCCCTCATCCTCTTCGCAATCGGCCACATGTTCTCCTGCAACTTTACGAACAGTTCCAATAACTTCAACCTGCTTGCCCATAAGTGACGACTCAAAGTTTGGGGAATCCTCAGTACCATCAATTTTTAGCGTTTTGCCCTTTTCGCTACCAAATACAGTTAAGCGCTTACCGCCGTGCATACAGGCATGGTCAACCGTTGCCTCAAAACGTACTGTTTTCCCAACTAGGGCCGATGCGTCGTTGATCAGTGAATCAATTGATACTTCAATTGCATCTCCTTTTTTTGCAGAAGTTCCATCGCCACACGATGTTATTGCTGTAAAGCCTGCAATTACTGCAGCAAGTAAAAATAGTTTTTTCATTGTAATTAAATTTAGTTATGATTTTTAAAAGTAGTAACTCAATATGTTGAACACTGCGAAAAGTAACCCAGCCAGCCCATTAAGAGTAGCAAAAGCGAAATTAACACTCTTGGCGTTGGAAGTTTTTATTACCAAATGCTGTGTTACCATGAGTGAAATAAACACTACGGCTCCTATCCAGTAAAACAAACCCGACTCAAGAATATGCCCTACTCTGAATACAAGGAGGATAACCGTAATGTGAAGTATGGCTGAGATTAACCGAGCTTTTTTGCTGCCAAAAACTGCAGGAATCGATCGGAGTGACTCTTCTTTATCAAAATCTTCATCCTGTATAGAGTATAAAATATCGAAACCAGACACCCAAAGAAAAACGATGATGCTGAAAATAACTGGAACACTGTGCCATTGCCCTGTCATTGCCATAAAAGCACCCAGTGGAGCAAGAGCAAGACCTAGCCCAAGCACAAAGTGGCAAAGCACAGTAAAGCGTTTTGTGTAGCTGTATCCCAGTAGAATTAGCAGAGCAATGGGGGATAAGTAAAACACCAACTTGTTGATAAAGAAAGAAGTCACAATAAACAGCAACGCATTTATCATCGAGAAAATAAAAGCATTGCGGGGATGTATCTTTCCCGATGGGATTTCGCGGTTTGCTGTTCGTGGATTTCGCTTATCGATAAACCTGTCGGTTACTCGATTGAAACTCATGGCTGCGTTGCGGGCAAATACCATACACAAGAGAACCAAAAGGAAGAGGTACCAGCTAAATGTTTTGTCGGTTAGGTAAACCGACAAGAAATATCCAATAAGCGCAAAGGGCAGTGCAAAAATGGTGTGGCTAAACTTTACCAGCGCAAGGTATTCTTTAAAGGCTACTTTTTTAGGTTTGTCCATTACATAGCGACCAAAGGTCAATTAGGTTTTGTAAGGTGTTAGTGCTGGCAAAAATAACAGACTTACCCAACAAAACAAAAATTTCTTTTGGTATGTGACGAAAAGGTGGTTGCTTGCGTTGCGAACCTCAATAATTGCTATGGAATTTTCATAAACTTATGCGCCTGGAGCGAAACCTGCCATTTGGGATTTGCCATGGCGTAGTCTACCAGTGTGGGCACAATTTCGTTGTAGGCACTCCACTCGGGTTGTAAATATAGCTTACATGTCGATTTTACCTTCTGTGCGTTGTCCTCGGCCCACTTAATATCCTTTTGGCTCGATATGATAACTTTTAGCTCATCGGCCTTCATATGAATCCCATCCACAGGTGGTTGCTGTGGTTTTGGCGAAAGGCATATCCAGTCCCACTGTCCGGTTAGCTTATGTGCTCCCGATGTTTCTACATGGGTCTGGAATCCATTTGCTTTAAGCTGGCTGCAAAGGTAATCGAGCGGGTAAAGGCTGGGTTCGCCACCGGTAACCACAACCACTTTTGCAGGATGGATAATAGCGTTGGCAATAATCTCTTCAACAGCTACCGGAGGGAACGAGTTGGCGCTCCAGGTAAACTTGGCATCACACCAGCTGCAACCCACATCGCAGCCTCCAATTCTTATAAAATATGCTGCTTTGCCAGTATGATGCCCTTCGCCCTGAAGGGTGTAAAATTGCTCCACCAGGGGGAGCAATTTGCCGTTTTGTAAAATATTTAGATCGACCTGCACTTCGTAAATGTTTTGCTAGTTCTCATCGGCGCCAAAAAGTAAAATTCTATCCCTCTCAATCGCTTGCTTAGCCCAATCGGTAGGTATTATTTCCCAATTGCTTGGGGTTGTTGGTACAATTCGGCCAGTACGTTCTATCCATTTCATAAGGTAATGGCGCATATCGTAGGGCGATATGTTTACTACTCGTTTCTGTAGCTCTTCTTTGCTTAAACCAACTCCCTCGATAAGATGTCCACCACCACCAGTTCCACGGTACGAGTTAATGGCTACTCGGTATGTCTTATCCAAGTCGAACGGGCTACCATCTTCCATCGAAACGATTTTAATCCTTTTGCCAACGGGCTTGCTTACATCAACCTTATAGTTAATGCCTGCTGCCGAATCGAAATTGTAGAAGCTCGATTTTAAGATAGCTCTACCGTTGTTGTGTAGAATTGGTTTATCCGACCCGTTGGTTCGGAATAGAAGAAGGTAGTCGTCGGCAGTTTTCATAGTGTTTAGCCATAAGCCATACGAGAATTCCAAGTAATCTTTTATCTCCTGGCCCGATAGGTTCATGATGTACAATAGGTTCTCGTAGCTATACAACTTAAAAAGGTCGCGAACATAAACATTGCCTTGCTCAATGGAGGTGTTAAACGAAAGGGGCGCTGCAAATGAGATTTCGCTATTGGAAATTCCCAGTTGGGCCGAGTGTATTATGTTAATAAAGGCCGATGGCCCAAAGTAGGTGTCTTGTGAGGTAACGGGAGCGCTGAAGTATCCTATACGCCTGTCCACAAACTCTTCGACTTCGCGAGTGAAGCTCGAGAATGTGCTAACAAATTCAGGGTCGGGCATTAGTCCGTGCATGGGTGCTAGTTTCCCATCTATCTTTTTACTGATGATGTTGTTTTCAGCGTCGAGTTTTACATTGATACAAATATCTGATACTAAATGAGCCCTTGATCCGGGGTCGGCAATAAGAATCGAATCACCTAGATTATTAGCTACTTTGGTGATTAATCGGTCGTGATCATGCCCTGCCAAAATTATGTCAAACCCTGGTACTTGTTGAGCAACTAGCATCGAGGCGTTATCGTTCAATGCTTTTTCTGGGTTGGCACCCTCGTATGTGGCATCGTGGCCCGAGTGGAAAAGACCCACCACAATGTGTGGATTTTCATTTATTTGGATTGAGTCCATCCAAACCCTTGCAGATTCAACCATATCGGCAAACTCCATATTGGCCCACAGGTTTGATGATAACCACTTGGGAATTCCGGGCGTGGTTAACCCCAGAACAGCAATGCGTAATCCATCCCTTTCAATAACTGTATAGGGCTTAAAGTAGGGTTTGCCAGTTCGGATATCAATTGTATTGGCCGATAGCCATGGGAAATCGAAATCGTTAACCAGCTTGATGTATACCTTTGGGCCTGCCTCAATATCGTGATTACCAACAGTACCAACATCGTATTTCATATAGTTCATCACTTTTGATACAAGATGTTTGCCTGTGGTATCAATAAAGTTGGCGTAGTATACGGTGGGCTGACCCTGAAGAATATCGCCATTATCGAAAAGTAAAACTTGCTGATTGGGATTTTCCCTTTGCTTTTTCACGTAGGTGTATACATGGGCCATCCCGTAGTCAATGGCAGTGTTGTTAACGTAATCAAAAGGAAAAAGGACTCCGTGTACATCGGAAGTTTGGATAATCTTAATATTTACTTCCCTTTGTGCTTGGGCTGAGAATGCAATGCAAAAAAGAATAAGACTCTGGAAAAATGCTCGTAGAATCATCGGAGTAATACTTGTTCAGGTTTAATTGTATAGTTGTTTGATGCTCCATATTTTGAAAAGCTACAAGCCAATAATCAAAAAATGTGCCGCCATAACTATTGTAATTGTAACGCTGCAAATTTAACAACAATTATAGATAATGGTTTACCAATTAAACCTTACGATACGCTGAATATTTGTTAAATTTGTGTTGTCGGTTAATGTATTATCATGAATATGGAACCATACTCCAATTTAGTGCAATTTGTTTCTCGATATGTAGATATATCGGTAAGTGATTTTAATGCCATTTTACCGCTGATAGATGTTGTTACTCTGCGTAAAGGCGATGTATTTATCGACGAGGGAGAGGTTGCTAAAAGAATTGCTTTTACCAATAAGGGATACCTTAGGGTTTGCTATAATCATGATGGCGAAGAGATCACCCGGGACATAACTCCGCTAAACTCATTTGCAACAGCCCTGCCCAGCTTTATTACCCAAACCCCATCCTACGAGATAATTAGCGCCATTACCGATTGTGAACTATTTGTAATCAACAAAACAGATTTGGACAACCTTTACAACAATTACCCAAAGTGGGAGCGCTTGGGGCGGAGGGTAATTGAGGATATGTTTGTTGAGGCACAACGAAGGCTGTACCTATTCATAACCGAAACTGCCGAGGTGCGTTACAGGCAGTTAGTGGAGCAACATCCCGATATGATAAGGGAGGTTCCATTGAAGTATATTGCCGATTTTTTGGGCATAAAAATCCAGTCGCTTAGCAGGTTGAGGCGAACATTGGAGTGGTAGCGGATGCTACCTAGGCTTAACCTTCCGATTTTTTTAGCAGAACACTAGCTCCAACATTGCAGTACAAACATTTCCGCTTATCACAGTATTGGCTTTTGAGTTGTACCATAGCTTGGGATAGCAGTGCGCTATCGGCATCAATGCCCAAATTGGCAAAGCCTCTTACTGTGTTGTTTTTCTCCGCCGGCATCTCTTCAAGCAACTCTAGGGCTTTATCCTTTAGCATTTGATTTCCCCTGGCATTGCCATATGCAAACATAAAAGGGATTACCGTGTTGAGCGCAATGGTGGCAATTGCATTGCTGCCTAGCTGTTTGTTTTTTTTAGCCGATTCTTTGCCAAAGGTATAATGGGTTTGCCAGTAAGGAGAGCACTCAGCCCTTAGCAGGGATGTTAGCTCGTCAAACTTTTCAATCTCAATGCATTTTGAGAAGAGTCCATACGATTTATGAATAAGGCTAGCCATTAGAGCCACTCTAATTGTTGGGAAAGCAGTTGGCCGTAACCGCATAAATTTCCACAAGTGATTTGGAATTGGGTTGAGAGAGTAGGTTTTTTGAAGATAATTGTATTCCTTTTTTAGCGATAGGTAGTACGAGTCGCCATTATGGTTTTGGAGCATTCCTGCTTGTCCGAATAGTAGCGCTTCAATGCTAGGTAGGCTGCTTCGGATTTTTGCAGCTATTTTAAGTGGAATCGATTTAGCAAGCAGTTCAAAGGGAAGCGCGTTAATCTTTAGTCCAAAGCTTCGCGCAATCGATATGTAAAATGCCTCTTCCCAGCTGCCCCCGAACTCATTCACCCAGCTCTGAACCTGTGCCGTTTTTTGCTCAAGCCTCTCGGCTGCCATCGACGAAAGCCACATTCTCATTGGTAGTTCGCCGAAAGATTTGATATGATTGGCACATGGAATCCAGGTTTCGTTTGCTATTAGTTTTTGGAGCTCCCACTCAAGACCGTTTGGGTAATCTATTGTTGCCGATACAATAGCAACTCCCTTGCTATTGTATACCGTAGCGTCGTTTTTTGCAACAACGTGCAGAATCACCGAGTCGTAGGCTGAGTCGCAATTGTGGCCGTGTCTGTCCCAGTCTGATGAGTTGATATGGATTTCTACATTACCAGCCCAAATGGTGCTGCCTATTTTGACCTTGGCGTTGAAGAAATCGGGACCCGAGTCGAAGTTGTGCTCACCTGGCGATATCACTTCAATATTCTCATCATCAGTTAGCAAGAGCTGCTGAGGGAATCTGTTTATGTGTTTCCATACAAAATGTAGGATATCCTCGGTCATGATTTTTTCTTACGAATTTATTGAAAATTTGCATGGTACAAAACCATTTAGCTCAAGAAAATATAACTTTGCTCAACAATCCAGAATCACATTCGGGGTGTAGCGCAGCCCGGTTAGCGCGCGTCGTTCGGGACGACGAGGTCGCGAGTTCGAATCCCGCCACCNNAAGGTTCGAATCCTTTCACCCCGACAATGATTAGTTTCAGAACCAGCCCAAAAGATCGGATTGGAAATACATTTTTTATGTTTTGTTGAATTTTCTTCATCTATCCTCTGGGTTATCCCGCTTGTTTTCTTGCTTTTTAACTTTTTGTTAAATTTTTTTTCAGTTACTGACATCGATTTTGTTAATTATTGTTAAATTTAAGCTCTGTTCACGTTTAACAAGATCTTTGTATGAAACTACTTTTTTTTACTCTTTTTTTTGCGAGTGTTTTTTTCTCCAATAGCTATAGTGTTATTGCACGGGATAAAGTTTCTGAAATTCCTTTAAAAGGCATCGAAGGGTTTGCTGTTGGGGGTAGTGATGAAACCATAGATCAGGTTATAAAAAAGGCAATTAGTAATGCAAAAGAGGAGGCTTTAAGGGTGGCAGGAATAGAAGAGAATATTACCTCTTTTACAACTTTGTTTCAGTCCGAAAACAATTATAAATATGAAGAACTTTTTGCCTCAGATGTATTGTCTGATATAAGAGGGGCTATTAAAAATGTAATTGTTGTTGACACAGTAAAGAAGTTTAATCAGTTTGGATTGCTTGAGGTAAAGGTGGTGATAAATTGCACAGTCGTTAAATACTTTTCAACAAAGGATTATTCTTTTGATGTTTTTGTAGATGGTATGGGGATGTTTTACCCTAACGAAACGAAGCTTGTTTTTAGAGTAAGACCAACAAAAGATTCTTATGCCATAATGTTTTTATTCAATGAGACTGAAGCATACCAGTTGTTCCCAAATTCATATGAACAATCCTTTTTGCTAAAGAAAGGCATAGAATATAACTTCCCAACTGAGGCAGCAAATTACATCCTATATACAGAAAAATTAACCGATGCACATAGAATTATAATGGTTTTTACAAAAGAAGAGATGTTTTTTACCGGTGAGATAGAGTATAAGCAAATAGTAGATTGGATATTTTCAATCCCACCTGATTTGCGTACAGTGAAATTTTATCCATTCTCTGTTGTACAAGACAGTGCAATAAAAGGATAGTCAGTTATTTAAAGTCAATAATAAAACCAATTTAAACATATTGGAAAATTATTCTAATAAACAAAAACTATGAAGAAATTTACACTACTAATCGGTTGTATGGTGATTCTCTTCTTCGGTTATTCTCAGAAGATTATTGAAGGTTCGAGTAAGCCGACGAGGTTTAAAATAGAACCTACATATGACCGAGGATTACCTCCAAATTTATTTGTCGAACTTAATTTCCAAGATGACAATGGCAATGGGATCCTTGAGTCTGAAGAAAAGGCAAACCTAAAATTAACCATCAGCAATAAGGGCAAAGGTCGTGCACAAGGTCTTGAAGTGCTAATAAATGACAATGTGGATGATGATGATTTTTTTATTGGTGGCAATAGAAAGATATACTTTATTGGTCCAGATGAATCAGCAGATGTTATTATTCCCATAGAGGCTGGTTTTGATATTAAAACAGCTGAGCATAAGTTGAAAATTGATGTAAAAGAGCACTTTGGCTATGATATGGATCCTGCCTTCTTAGTTCTTAATACATTGGAGCATCAGAAGTCTAAAATTGTATTCTCAGGACTTGAAATAGTTGATTATGGTGAGGGTACTGGTGCAATTGTTGAGGATGGGCAATTACAAGCAGGTGAGATGGTCAGGGTAAAGCTTGTGGTGCAGAATGTGGGGCAGAATGTAGCCAAGAATGCAAAGTTTTTTCTTAAAACTCTCGACGAAAATATTTTTATCCAACACATTGAGGGTGATCTTGGTGACATAGCGGTGGGTGAAGTGAAAGAGTTTTGGGTTACAGTAAGCCCCAACAAAAGAATTACGACTAAGGAAGAGTTACCTATTTACGTTAGCCTTAAAGAAGAGTTAGGTTATGGTGATTTAGAGGACTTCCAGCTACCTATAGTATTGAATCAAAAACCCCCGGTAACCCATACCTTAAATGTTCAAGCAGATTTAGATAAATTTAAACAACAGGTTGCTCGTTTCGAGTATACCTCTAATAAGTTTACAACAAATCTAGGTAACCTTAAAAATATAGCAGATGTTCTTCCATCAAAAACCTCTCGATTGAATTCTGTGGCGGTTGTTCTAGGCATTGAAAACTATAAAGATTTACCACCAGCTCCTTATGCAGATAACGATGCAACGATTATTGAGAAGTATTTTAAAAACAGATTGGGAGTCGACCAAGTTGTTGTTTTTAAAAACGAAGAGATCTCGGGATTGAAGTTCGATGATATTTTTAATCCTGATTATGGCCAATTGCAAAAGTCCATATTGAAAGGAGAAACAGAACTTTTTGTGTTCTATTCTGGGCATGGAGTGCCAAGCAAAAACGGTGATAATATCTATCTCTTTCCATCAGATGGTAAAGTTGAAAGAATTGAAATTCAAGGGTATGATCTAAATAAGTTTTATCAACACTTGGAGGGTCTTGGAGCCAAAAGTGTTACGGTTTTTATCGATGCCTGTTTTAGCGGAGCATCAAGAACTACAGAAAAGATAGCAACCGAGAATTTAGTGGCTACAAAAGGATTGAGGATTGAGCCTAGGCTAGTTGGTCCCTGGCTTAAGAATCCCAACTTCACCGTTTTTAACTCCTCTGGGGCACAGGAAACATCTTTAGGTTTTGATTTGTCTAAAACAGGATTGTTTACCTACTTTCTGTGTGTGGGTATGCAGGGAGATGCCGATTTAAACGACGATAGAAAAATAACGAATGGTGAACTTTTCGACTTTGTGTGTTCAAAGGTTAAGGAAACATCAAAAAAGATATTTGGCATTCAAACACCTCAGTTCAGAGGCAATAGAGAGGCAATCCTGATTGAATTATAGAATGTAATATGTTGAAACATTAAGGTCAGGTAGAATAAAGTAGATTCAAAACCCTAAAACCAAACCTAATGGATATTAAAAGATTATTGCTCATAATAATTATTATTTTTTCAGCAATTATTGTAAATGCCCAGCAAGTAACCAACGTAAAGTCTTTTCAAACAGGTAATGCAATAACAATTGAGTATACGCTAACAGGTGCTAAGTTTAATCAAAAGTTTAACGTTTCTCTTTATCTAAGTTTGGATGGAGGCAAAACCTTTCAAGGACCACTGAGTGCAGTGAGTGGAGATGTTGGTGATGATGTGAAAGCAGGTACCCATAAAATTTTCTGGGATCCTTATAAAGATGTTAACTCCTTGGAGGGCGATGTAATCTTTACTGTTAAAGCCGAAGTTATCCAAGAGCGCGTAAGGAGGAACTTCTTTGTTCATTATTCTGGCAATTACAGCTTGCGTAACGCGGGTTATACTTCTCCGCTAGGGTTAAGCATAGGGCAGATTGGAAAAATGGGTTGGTACTTATCAGCTCGAATGAACTCCTCTGCATTTAAAAAAGCACAATACGAATACGACGGGGTAAAAATAGTTGATTATAATGAGATACTTTATTATGAGTACGATAATTTGTACCAGTATCCCTCATTTGAAGCAATTGGAGGAATAACGGCGCAGCTTAATTGGAATCTATTCCTATACTTTGGTGCAGGATATGGGTACCAAAAATACTTTGCTCATATAAATGAGTTTGATTACATATCAAATGATTTAGTTCGTGAATCTTATGTAAACTACCAAGGTCATTCCTCATCTGGTGTGGTGGCTGAAGCAGGGTTAATTATTAAGGCTAAAAGCCTTTCTTTTAGTGCAGGTTATTCAACGTTAGCTTTTACTTATTCTGGCATTGTTTTTAGCATAGGTTTTAATATCTGATAAACATTAAATATGTTTATTATTTATTTGTTTGTTCTCAAACAGGATAATATAATTTCTAGAAAATGAAAACTAAAATATTAATTATTGTTGGCATAATTGCTGTAATGACACTCGTCTTTTTTCAAGCATGTAAAGAGGATACACTTCCAGAAGTCCTTGGCAATAGTAAGATTGAACTAACTATTAGGCTAGACTCCACTAGCTATGTATTTGCAGAACTTTTATGTGAACTAAGTGATTTTCCAACCTTTAAAGTCGAGAAATATGGTTTTTGCTGGGATACTATTGCGAAAGTCACTGTAGAGAAAACGTTGAATCAGTTTGAAAACTTAAGTAATCAGAACTTTACTAATACTATAAATAATCTGCTCCCAAATAAGGAGTACTATGTTAAAGGGTATATTCAAAGTGGGGCCGTTGTTATTTATAGCAACGAAATTAGCCTTAATACCCTTGATGCCCGACCAGCAGTATCAACAGCCGATATTGATAAGATAACAGGGATTAGCGCACAAGGTGGTGGAATTGCAGACGCTTATGAGGAATTATTCCCTATAACACAACGAGGCGTTTGTTGGGCTAAAACGGAAAATCCAACAATTAAAAACAATTTGACAAATGATGAAGGTGGAGTGGGTGCGTTTACAAGTGTGTTGAATGATCTGGATGCTGGTTCAACCTATTATGTAAGGGCATATGCTATTAATTCTGCCGGAGAAAGTTATGGTGAGGTCAAAAATTTTAAAACTCTCGATGGGATACCAGAAATTACAACCGATTCCATTGGAAATGTTACAGCAACCAGCGCAACTCTATATGGCAATATAATTGATAATGATGGGTTGTCCATTTTGGAAAAAGGCTTTTGCTGGAATACAACTTCAAGCCCAACTATCGAGAGCAATAAGCTAGATGTTGCAGGTAATGATTTAGGTACTTTTCGCGCCAACTTATCAAATCTTGAGCTAAATACATCATACTATGTAAGAGCATATATTATTAATGAAGTTGATACATACTATGGAGATGAGATTAGCTTTACAACAAGAAATGGGTTACCCATTTTAACAACTAATACAATAAGTAATATAACAGCAATAAGTGCAGTGGGAGGAGGTAGTATTACCGATGATGGTGGATTTGCAGTAACCTCTCGTGGCATTTGCTGGAGCATAAGCCCAAATCCAACCACGGAAGATAGTAAGACTATTGATGGGCCAGGGCTTGGTGATTTTACAAATAACTTGACGAGCTTAGATGTTAACACAAATTATTATGTAAGGGCGTATGCTACTAATTCTGCCGGAGAAAGTTATGGCGTGGTCAAAAGTTTTAAGACTCTCGATGGAATACCAGAGTTTACAACCGACTCCATTCGAAGTGTTACAGCAACCAGCGCAACTCTCTATGGCAATATAATTGATAATGGTGGCTTGGAAATTTTAGAAAAAGGCTTTTGTTGGAATACAAGTACAAACCCAACACTAGAAAACAATTTTCAAATTGTTGCGGGGAACTCCTTAGGAAGCTATAATAGTTCAATTACTAATTTTACCGTTTACACCACATATTATGTTAAAACATTTGTAAAAAATATCTATGGTACTTTTTATGGTAATCAACAATATTTTACAACAGGATATGCTCCAATTTCTGATTTCTCAGCTAATAAAACAGATGTGTCTGTTAATGAATTAATTTCATTTACCGACCAAAGTGCAAATAACCCTACAAGTTGGGCATGGGATTTTGGAGATGGAAATATATCAACACAGCAGAATCCTTCACATTCATATACAACATCGGGATTATACAATGTAACATTAACAGCAAACAATAGCTATGGGAGTAATACTGAAGTAAAAACAAATTATATAACCGTTGGTTCAACTCCTGTAATTGCTTTTTCAGCTAATAAAACAGATGTGTCTGTAAATGAATCGATCTCATTTACTGACCAAAGTGCAAATAACCCTACAAGTTGGGTATGGGATTTTGGAGATGGAAATACATCGATACAGCAGAATCCTTCACATTCATATACAACAACGGGATTATACAATGTAACATTAACAGCAACCAATAGCTATGGGAGTAATACTGAAGTAAAAACAAATTATATAACCGTTGGTTCAACTCCTGTAATTGCTTTTTCAGCTAATAAAACAGATGTGTCGGTAAATGAATCAATCTCATTTACCGACCAAAGTGCAAATAACCCTACAAGTTGGGCATGGGATTTTGGAGATGGAAATACATCAACACAGCAGAATCCTTCACATTCATATACAACATCGGGATTATACAATGTAACATTAACAGCAACCAATAATTATGGGAGTAATACAGAAACAAAAGTAAATTATATCACGGTCGGTTCTGCTCCTATAGTAGCGTTTTCTGCCAGTAAAACCGATGTAGATGTTAACGAATCAATTTCATTTACCGACCAAAGTACAAATAATCCTACAAGTTGGGCATGGGATTTTGGAGATGGAATTACATCGACACAGCAGAACCCATCACATTCATATACTTCTCAAGGAACATATTCAGTATCTTTAACTGCAACAAATAGTTACGGTAGCAATTCTCAAACTAGAGCAAATTATATTACTGTAAACGAAACATCAGGAACGTTCGTAGATACAAGGGATGGACAAACTTACAATTGGATTAAAATTGGTAATGATATATGGATGGCTGAGAATTTGAATTATTCAATGTCTGGTGCTATAGGTGTTAGTCCTACTAGTGTCTATGGTTGGCTATATTCATATGATGCTGCCGTCAATGCATGTCCAGCAGGGTGGAGTTTGCCATCCCGAGGTGATAGAGATCGTTTAATTGAGAACCTAGGAGGGAGTAATGTTGCTGGTGGTAAGATGAAAACTATTGGCACATCTTATTGGAATTCGCCGAATACAGGTGCAACTAATGAAAGTGGATTTTCAGCTCTTCCTGCAGGTGCCTATACAAGTACAATTATTGAGAGAGGTCAATATGCCAATTTTTGGGTTAACTATGTTTACAGTGATGGTACTGCTAGTTATTTTCATATGTCTTACAATAATGAAAGTGTTTATAATCATGCTTATGAGAAAAATACAATGATTTCAGTCCGTTGTGTAAAAGATTAGTTGTACTATATTTCAGAGTATTATTTAGGTGTTTTATATTATTTCTACTAATCTTTATTTGATATGGTATGTTATAGTGATATTGTAATTCTATTTGTTGGAGCAATCATTGGAGTATTTGTTTCATTGGCTTGGAATTATTTCAATGATCTAGTTTTCGGGCTAACAATCCTGAGGCAAAGAAAAGGGAAATATAGAATAGCTTTAAAGAACGGGATGACATTAAAAAGTATTAAAGAAGCAACTATTACTGGATTTAGTGGTAGAAAGTTGACTTTTAATATAGATTCTGTAGACATAAAAAATGGGTCTGCTATAGGCGAAATTGTTTTCGTCAGCAAAAACTATGGAAAGGGGTTTTATAAACATAAAAAAAGCGATTTATATGGTTTGTTTGAATTTATCTTATTACCAGAAGGTAAGATATCTGTGATTAGAAGATATACTACTGATGTTGATAATAATAAGAGAATTAGTTCTCAGGTAGTTGAAACAAGTTTTATTTGGGAAAAACTTAAAAACAGGCCATAGATTTCTACCTAAACTTACTTGTATCCATATAAATAAGTCGAAGATGAAATCGGCTTTTTTAGTTTAAATAATCGAAGAAGTTATCAAAAAGTTATTAATTATGATTAAAAGGTATGCGGTATTACTTTTAATTGCTATGCTGTTTGCTTCTGCAACTGCACAAACGAATTCTGAAAAAGCATCATTTGATTTAACAAGTGCTCAAGAAAATGAAATTGTTAACAATATTAAGAAGAAGTTCCAAGAGATTAACAACAGTAAGAACCTGAGCATTGTTGAGAAAGATCTCTCGGATTATTCAGCCGAGGGAGGTCATTTGACAGTATTCTATGACGGCAGCCAGCTTAGGAAGATTATTGCAACATACTATGGCGAAACCGGGAAAGTTATTTTTGAGTATTACTTCTGGGCAGACAGCCTGATATTTATCTTCCGGCAGCTACACAAGTATAACAGTAGCCCATTCTATGAACCATCTGGAGACTCGATAGCGCTGGGCGAGCCATACGATCACAGTAAAACGAAGATTACCGAGGATCGTTTCTATTTCCATAAAAATAGGTTGGTTCGGTGGATTGATGAGGCCAGGAATAGGGTGGATCCCCGAAGCGATGTTTTTATTAAGAGCAAAGGGAACGTTTGGGAAATGTAGAGTTCATCTTAGATAAAGTAAAAAATGGAATACCCCCTTCAAACTGGTAGTTTATAGTACAAAACGGATGCTCTTAAGGCAGAGGGTTGATTTCCTTTAGATTGGTGCTTTCCTGTTTTCTATTGCGATTCAACTACTATTCTTGATGTTAAATGAAATCATTATTAAGTCGATAACCATTAAAAAGTAAGCAAATGAACAATTACGTATTTATTGCCGCACTAGTTCTGTTTATGGGATGTAAACAAAGTGATAGAACAGAGTATATTGTTGCTGAGAAGGATCTAATTCCCGAAGGGATTGCTTACTCAAAATCCACAGACTCATTTTACTTGACGAGCATCTATAAATCCAAAATTATTGAAATAGATAGGGTTACCGGGAAACAGAAGGATTTTATTAGTGAGAAGGAGTATGGTTTTTTGCCAGGGGAGGGAATCTATATCGATGACGAAAGGAGTCTCCTCCATGCTGTAGGGGGGTACTTTAGATTACAGGATTCGTTAACATCATTGTTTACCTTTGATCTAGATTCTCGCGAGCTGATTCGTAGGGTTGATATTGTTGATGGTAAGGATCACTTCCTGAATGATCTGGTGATGGATAAGGAGGGCAACCTGTACATAACCGACACTAAGGGATCGGCTGTTTACTTTTTGCCCAGCGGTGGCGATTCCCTATCGCTGTTCTATCAATCCACTGAAATTCAGTACCCCAATGGGATTGCAATATCTGACGATAATACGAAACTGTTCATTGCTAGCTTCCGAAAGGGAGTGAGATCCTTAGATATTGAACATAAGCAAATTCTATCTAAAGCAGATACAACGGGAGTGTCTCACGGGATTGACGGCTTGGAGTTCTATAACGGAAATTTATACGCAATACAAAATGGCGTGCAGGGCAATCCCCATAGCTTTAGGAAGTTAATACTGAACGCAGATCAATCTGAAGTTGTAGGCCTTGAGGTTATAGATGATAACCACGAAAGACTTAACCTACCATTAACTTTCTGTATTGTAAACAACCAGGCAGTTGTAATTGGGAACTCAAACCTTCAATACTTAAACCAAACTGATTTCACGCTGGATAAACCCGATTCACTAAAATCAACAAAGCTACTAATATACTGCCCTAAGTAGGTGGGAGATAAATTCCCTACCAGTTAACTAATTGCTTTGTATTCTTATTCTATTCTTATTACTCCTTGCTGTTATAAGTATTGTTCTCAGGTTAGTATAACAGGTCGTTTTGTCGTTATGTAAGCTTTTGAGAAAACAACAGATGCAAAAACTTATACCTTTCTCACACCTGAGTTCAATTATAGCTTAGCGCAAAGAGTTTAAGTTGAGCCGAGTTCCGCTTGATACTTTCGGATAAATTCTTTATATTTAGGAACTTTGTAGTTAGAGTCTACTCATTATAATTACTCAGGTGGCAATTAAATTAACCCAAAAAATAATTACTATGGACAATCCAAAGAAAGGAAAATGCCCAGTAATGCATGGGGCAAATACGGATATGAATAAATCCGTGATGAGCTGGTGGCCCAAAGCTCTTAATCTAGATATTTTACATCAGCACGATACCAAAACAAATCCTTTTTGCAAGGATTTTAACTATAGAGAGGAGTTCAAAAAGCTTGACCTTGAGGCTGTGAAAAATGACCTGAAAAAGTTGATGACCAATAGCCAGGACTGGTGGCCAGCCGACTGGGGACACTACGGTGGTTTGATGATCCGAATGGCTTGGCATAGCGCAGGCACGTACCGTATAGCCGATGGACGGGGAGGTAGTAATACAGGTAACCAGCGATTTGCGCCCCTTAACAGCTGGCCCGATAACGTGAATCTCGACAAGGCTCGCCGCTTGCTTTGGCCAATAAAGAAAAGGTATGGTAATAAATTATCATGGGCTGATCTGTTTATCCTTGCGGGTAATATGGCTTACGAGTCGATGGGGTTTAAAACCTACGGTTTTGCAGGTGGTCGCGAAGATATTTGGCATCCCGAGAAGGATATTTATTGGGGCGCTGAGAAAGAATGGCTTGAGCCTACAAAAGCCCGCTATTCCGATGATCAGGATCGTGAGTCACTCGAGAATCCATTGGCTGCGGTGCAAATGGGGCTTATATATGTTAACCCCGAGGGGGTTGATGGCAACCCCGATCCCCTGCGCACTGCAAAGGATGTACGAATGACATTCAAACGCATGGCGATGAATGATGAGGAGACCGTTGCGTTAACCGCTGGTGGACACACAGTGGGTAAGTGCCATGGAAATGGAGATGCATCAGTTTTAGGCCCAAGCCCCGAAGAGGCAGAACCCGAAGAGCAGGGCTTTGGTTGGAAAAACCCCAAAGGTAAGAGCCATTCTGAAGATACTGTAACCAGCGGTATTGAAGGCGCATGGTCGAGTAAACCCGACAGATGGAATCATACCTATTTCCATCTTTTGCTCAACCATGAGTGGGAGTCAAGGAAAAGTCCTGCTGGAGCATGGCAATGGGAGCCTACCAATATAAAAGAGGAAGACAAACCTTTTGACGCACACATTCCCGGTGTTCGCCGCAATCCCATAATGACAGATGCTGATATGGCCCTGAAGATGGATCCGGAATACCGGAAAATAGCGGAACGTTTTTATAACGATCCTGAATATTTTGCCGAGGTTTTTGCCCGTGCGTGGTTTAAGCTAACCCATCGCGATTTAGGCCCTAAGAGCCGTTACCTGGGTCCAGATGTGCCCAAAGAAGATCTTATATGGCAAGATCCTGTTCCGGCAGTTGACTACACCCTTTCTGCGGCCGAAATTGAAGATATAAAGAAAAAACTATTGAACTCTGGGCTCACTCATGCCGAGCTAATCAATACGGCATGGGATAGCGCAAGAACTTTCAGAGGTTCTGATTACAGGGGGGGTGCAAATGGAGCTCGAATTCGTTTGGCTCCTCAAAAGGATTGGGAAGGAAACGAACCCGAGCGGTTGCAAAAAGTTTTAAAAAAACTTGATGAGATTCAAAAAGATCTAAATAAAATGATAAGCATCGCAGATCTGATTGTGTTAGGTGGTAGCGCTGCGGTTGAAAAGGCTGCACAGGAGGCTGGCGTGGATATTAAGGTGCCATTTAGCCCGGGTAGGGGTGACGCAACCGCCGAGATGACTGACGCAGAGTCTTTCGATGTGCTTGAACCAATACACGATGGTTATAGAAACTGGCTCAAGAAGGATTACGTTGTGCAGCCCGAGGAGTTGATGCTCGATAGAACCCAGCTTATGGGTTTAACCGCACCCGAAATGACCGTTCTAATTGGTGGTATGCGTGTTTTAGGTACAAACTATGGTGGCACAAAGCATGGTGTGCTTACCGAAAGGGAGGGGGTCCTTAGCAACGACTTTTTTGTAAACCTTACTGATATGAACTACAAGTGGGAGCCCATTTCTGATAGTTTGTATAACATTGTCGACAGGAAAACAGGTAAAACCAAGTGGACTGCCACCCGAGTTGACCTTGTGTTTGGTTCAAATTCGGTGTTACGTTCGTACGCCGAGGTATATGCACAGGATGACAACAAGGAGAAGTTTGTGAAAGATTTTGTGAAGGCTTGGGTTAAAGTGATGAATGCTGATCGTTTCGACCTGAATTAATCTCCAATAAATCAGTTGAGCCGAGTTTTTGCTCGGCTCAATTGATTCTAATATCTTCGAGTTAACGGGGAATGAGTTCTCTACTACACCATAATTCCCAGGATGGTAACGTCGTCGGTTTGTTCAAATCGCGAACCTCCAAACCCAATCCAAGTATCGAAATTCTCCTCCAGTTCTTCTCCTTGCTTTTGCATTGGTAAATTGGATGTTTGGGAAATTAATCGCTTGAATGCGCTATACATATTGAATTTTTTCCCTTCTGGCCCTCCAAACTGATCGCCATATCCATCGGAGAAGAGGAAAAGCCTGTCGCCCTCAGCTAGCTGAATTCTATGGTTAGTGAATGGGGTCATCTTAACATATGCTGCAACGGGCATATAGTTGGGCTTAAATTCCTGTATGTTTGGGTATTCCGAATCAATCGGAAGATGTGTTACATCTCTGCGGGCTATCCAAAGTGGATTGTTTGCACCAGCCCAAATGCATTCCTTGGTTTGAGTGTTTATGGCAGCAATGCTCATCTCCATTCCATCGCGTTGGGTTCCCGATTCGCTTGTTTGTCGTAGAGAGCTAATTACGTGCGTTCGAAGTTCGTCAAGAATTTTGGCAGGATCAACGATGTTGTTTTTCAATACAATCTCATTAAGAAACGATACCCCTAGCATGCTCATAAGGGCACCGGGGACTCCGTGCCCCGTGCAATCGGATACGGTTACTATCAGCCAGTTCTCTTTTAGTGTGGCCCAGTAAAAATCACCCGATACCACATCCTTGGCCTTGTTCATGATGAAGAATGATTCGGAGCTCAACCCAGCCTTTTTGAATATTGTGTTCAGATCGGGGAGTACCGCTTTTTGAATAAACTGAGCGTATCTAATAGAATCGTTTATATTATCGCGTTGTTTCTCTAGGATATTTCTTCGCTCAATAGCTATTAGGTACAGTTGTTCTATCTCCTTGCGCTGTGCATCAAGCTCATCGAGTTGGGCTTGTATCTCTTCTTTTTGCTGTAAAATTTCTTCGTTCTGTAGGGTCAATCGGAGGTTGTCTCTCTTTTTTCGTTTGATGAAAATGAATAGCAACGTTGCATAACCAATTAAGAGTAGAATTACTATGGAGGAGGAAAGGATTATGGTCCGTTGATTCTCGATTCTTCGCTGGAAAAGCAAATTCTCCTTTTCCATATTTTCGATCTGGAGTTCCTTTTTCTCCGATTCGTATTTTTCAACTGTTTCTGCTATGGCGTCGGCTTTATCTTTGCTAAATATTTCTTGCTGAATTTCGCTGTACTGGTTGGCGTAATCGAGAGCTTGTTTGTAATTACCCATCTTGGAGTGAGCAAGGTTAAGATATCCTACCGACTCTAACTTGTAGGGAAGTGCTCCAATGGCAATGGCAATTCGGTTCGACTCTAGGGCATACTCAATGGCGGTTTTCAAGTGCTTCCTTGCAACATCCCTTTCACGCTGCTTGTCTGCAAGCAGAATGTTAAGGTACGAGATGTTGCCATTTACCATGGCCAATCCATTCTGGTTCTTATACGTAGTGTAAACCTGAAATGATTTTTTGAAGTAGGCGATAGCTTCTTCAAAATCCTCTGTGGTTGCATATACTATGGCAATATTGTTGTACGCCTGAGCTATTCCATTAGGGTCATTTATCTCAAGCTTAATCTCCAGTGATTTTTTGTACTGTTCAATAGCTTTATCATTCTCTTCCTTGTACCAGTAAACAATACCAATATTGTTGTAACCGTACGATAGCCCACGTTTAATCGACATAATTTCACTGCTATCGGTCGACTGCTGCAGGAGTTCTTCAAATCTTTTTACTGAGGATAAATGATATTCTAGGGCTTGATCGTGATCATTTAACTCTTTGTAAACGCTACCAATATTATTGTGGCAATCGGCAATTCCTATGGAGTTGTCAATAGCCTCGTACATTCTAAGCGATTTATAGTAAAAATCGAGCGATATGTCCAGATTTCCCATGCTGAAATGGGTGTTGCCAATATTAACGTAGCACTGAGCCAGTTTGAGGGAATCGTTAAGGGAACTGTATAGCCCGCAAACCTCTTGTTGAGTATTTAGTGCATCTTGGTAATGCCCAAGGTATCTTTGCGAACGAGCAATCTCAAATAGGCCATCGGCTTTGCGCTGTAGGAAATGAAGTGTATCGAGTTTCGACTTAAGAATTAATTCCCAACCCTGATGGTACAACCTTTTAGACGAATCGGGTTCGGTTCCCGTGAGAGCATCACCCATTTCGAAAAGAATAATGGCTCTCATTGAGTCGTTGGTGGTGTTGTCGTATAGCTGCTTTAGCGAATCTGTTGTGGGCTGTGCCTTGCTGCAAATTGCAGCAAAAACAAACGTTACAAGGATTAGTAACTGGAAAAATTTTTGTAAAATGTTTCCCATATATAGTGGTGGGATTAATTTAAATATTTCTTCTCAATTGTGAGCAAAGCACAAATATATAATTTTTACGCTTTAACCAAAGGCGCTATATGTCATTTGATTATTCTATTTTTCAAACAATTTGCACATTGTACTGTTTTTAAGTAGAATATGTTTTGGTTTTGTTATACTTTTATGCGTTAATAATAAACGATGAAACTTTTATTCTGTACACAATAATCCCAATCCATTATGAAAAAAATGTTATTAATGCTGTCTGTTTTAGTGCCATTGCTTGGCTACGCACAGCGGGAAAAAACCCCTATTCCCACCACAGAAATCTCCGAGAACCTTTTTCGACTGTTTGTAAACAACCGCGTTTCGGTTGTTGCCCTTACTGGCGAAGATGGTTTGCTAATTGTAGACACTGGTTACGAACAAACAGCAGCCGATTTAGGCGAGAAGTTAGGGGAAGTATCCACAAAGCCATTGCGTTACATAGTGAATACCCATATTCATAGCGATCATACTGGGGGTAATCAAGCATTGGGCAAAGGAGTAGATATTATTGCTCATCAAAGCGTTAGAGAGTATTTGGCTAAGGATAAGGTGCAGGGCGAGAGAACCATACCTGCGTTTCCACAGTATGCACAACCTAATATTACTTTTACCGACAGGATGGAACTTGAATTTAATGGGCAGCTCATTCAGCTTATACATCTTCCTTCGGGCCATACTGGTGGCGATATAATTCTGTATTTCCCCAAGAACAATGTGCTGGTTGTTGGCGATCTGCTTTTTGCCAATTACTTCCCTTATGTTGATGTAGGTAATGGAGGAAACCCTATACATTACTTTGAAAATGTGACTTGGATTATCGAGAATTTCCCTCATGATACAACAGTTATTGGTGGCCATGGCCCTGTTTATACTATCCAAGAGTTCAAGCAATGGAAGTTGAGCTTGGAGAAAACTTTTGATGTGGTTAGGGAGCATAAAAGCAAGGGGTTAACTGCCGAGCAGATGAAAGAGCAACGTGTACTTAAAGAGTGGGAAGAATTTGGTAAGTTTTTCATCACCGAGGATCGCTGGATCGATACGCTATTCCCATTTATGTAACATGATGGTTTCTGATTTTTCATCAGCCACGGGATTTTCCTGTGGCTTTTTTTGTATATTGCAGATGATGCAAGAGATTTTGGTCAAACCATTGATAATAAAATAATCGCTATGAAACGGGTTAAACAAGCACACATTATTTTAGCTTTTACCGTTATTGTTGCTTCACTAGGTTTTTACACCTGTGGATCGATGGAAAAGCATGAGGAGGAATTAATTGAAAAATTAAAACAGAAAGGTTTGGTGGTTGAGAAGATATCGGCTGAAGATTTTTACAAGGGAAATGCACCTGCCAATTTCGAGGCAATAGCCGGCGCACCCTATAAACCATCGTTTAACGAAGAACCCGAAATTCCTGCCCAATGTTGGATAGAAACCAGCTACGGGACTCAAAATGCCTGTAAGTACTGCCATACCGATTATTTGGCCGAGATAAAGCATGGCAACAATTTCCCCATTTCCGACGATCAGGAAACCTTTAGCTTCCCATCGGCAAACCTTAACCGAATTCTTTGGCAAAATATTATTTATCCCCATAAAATTGAGGAGCGTCTTGCCAATGAGGGTATTGCTACTTCTAACCTCCATGATGTGGCATACGTTAGGGATGATAACTGGCAAAAAGCTTACAATGCAGCGCGGGGCAATGGTAACACTAGCTGGATAAATACCAACACCAAGAGTGAGAGTTTAGTGCTATTCCCTGCGCTAAATCCCAACCATCTATTCCCTTGTAACCCCAAAAACCCAACAAACTATGGCGCCAATGGGTATGTCGATAAGTATGGGTTTGTAAAGGATGAGGCCGATAAGTACACCGGGTGGCGCGCAATTAACTTTTTTCCCTACGCCATTTTTACCCCACTTAAGGGAAGCGTAAGCGGCATTTATATCAGGCTATCCAAGGAGTTTATGAGCAGTAAGGGCATTTTTGATGTTGAGGTTTACAAGCAAAACCTCAGTTTGCTTGAGAAAAACATTAAAAATCAGCAGTGCGAAAAGAAATTTTACGTGGGCGATGCCAGCAACATAGCCATACACAAAGGGTTTTACCCCGTGGGAACCGAATTTGCGCATCCGCTTCATTATGTCGATTTGCTTGCTGATGGCCAGGTGGGTAAAGACGTTGATGGTGTGATGGGCGATGGGACTCAAGTTCAATTTGAGTTTCCAGGTACGCGGTCCAAACGAGTGAAGGAGATTCGCTACATGTACAAATGGCGAGAGGTTGGTTTAGAGGATATTGGAGAGGACGAGGAGGACGAAGAAGGGGAAGGCGATGATGAGGAATTTGGTGAGTATATTGGCAAGGAGGGGCACGGCTGGATTGAAAACGAGGCCGGTTGGATTCTGGCTGCATATATCGAGAATAGGAAAGGCGAACTTCGTCCGCAGACCACTGAGGAACTGGCGCAGTGTATGGGATGCCACTCAAAAGTGGGTAACACTATTGATGCGGTGTGGTCGTTTCAGCGAAAGTTGCCCGATCATGAGGGCTGGGCCGAGATGAGCTACGGCCATTACAATTCGCACTATCCAGAGCAAACCAAACTGCAGGATTACATGTACCGTCAAACAGGAATGGGTGAGCAAGGGTATTTCTATTACTCCGTTGTGGGTGCCGATCTTTATGGCGTAATGCCAAAGGAGGTGAGGGATGGACTGATTAATTACGCCGCTAAGATTAATCTTGAAGCTGACTTAGGCATATCGTTTACTGCTGATGAGATTTTAAATGATCATATCTTGAAGGAACTTGAAAAAGCAGAACGACAGCCCCGATTGGAGGCCCGTCAGAAATTAATGAGACATTACAGCAAAAACCTAGAGTATCTTGCCTATTCTGAGGCGGACGATAAGTACTATATAAAGGGTAGTATTTTTTATCCAACCCATGAAACCATGAAGGCGAATATTCAAGGTTACCGTAAAATTGTGCTCGATCAGAGCTACAATCTGGGCAAGGATGTGTTTGGTAATCAGGCCGACCATATCCCATTCACCTTCCGTTCCGATGGCACCGTGCTCGACGAGAAAAATCAAGTAATCCCAGTGGGCGAGGTAATCTATAGTCGTCCCTTCAACGAGGATGGCGAGGGGATTACTCCTACCGGAATTGTTGAGGGCGATGCCTTTGATGCCAATGGCAAACTAGTTAGGGTGGTTACTGAAAAGGATAGAATTGCCGGGCATTTAATTTATAGCGGTACGCTCGATAAGTATTACAATCCCATCCTAAGTGGAATTCCCATTCGTAAATAATCAGCTGGGATTGCTTCAAAAGTAAAAGCCGCTCTCACGTAGAACGGCTTTTACTTTAATATATATGCCAATGCAATTTGGCTTTGGCATTACTTCTTAATTTCTCTTTGCCTGGTTATGGTTAACCCATCAACACGTCTTTTTGAAATTACCTTTTCATCAGATTTTTTTGCATTCCAAGTAAAGGTGAATGGTGTGCAAGCGTTAATCTCATAATCATCATTCGAAGCATACCAAGTGTCATTATACTGATATTCGAAGTTAGCCCAACCGTCTCCAATATTTACATCATAATAGGTATATTCACTGCCATTAGATATGTATTGTTCTCCTAAGTAGTAGCCCTCATCAGTTTGGGTCTCATCGTAAATCCAAACATCAAAATATAGACCTACACCAACATTGTTAACAACAGTTATGTCAGTAAATTGAAATAGTCCGCATGATTGACTTGGCGATTGATAGTCAATAGTTTCGCACTGAACTAAATTTCTGGTTTCAATCAGTTGGAAATCATCGTTTACGTTTGTGAAAGAGGCCCAAATTTTTATTGTTCCTGCAGCAACTGTGTAGGTAGTGCTAGCACCTGATGTTAGCGATCGGTTTTCGGTTGTTACACCATCTTCAGCAGTTACATCAAACCAAATTGTTTCGTTTGTATTGTTTGTAATTATTACATCTCCAGTTTTATTCTTTTCACATTCTTCCATGCATGAAGTGAATGAAAAAGCAAGCGATGCCGTTACAAGAAAAATTAGTAGTTTTTTC
>DDWD01000128.1 GCA_002345825.1 Bacteroidales bacterium UBA2295 | reverse complement strand
GCAGATCGCCAATAAAATTATAGGTGTATGCAATACCATACTTATTGTCGTTTTGCAAAAAAATATTTGCTACCTGTATAGCAGCCTCAAGGGCTTTGTTGCTATCGTTAATTCTTGAGTAAGTGCTGGCAACATTCATAAGCATATAGGCTTGATCCTCATGGTGGCCTATTTCGTTAAATATTTCCGCAGCTTCTTTAAAAGCAGCTATGGCCTCGGAATACATATTAGTATTCCGATAAGCGTATCCCTGATTGTTACGAGTATTGGCAATTTTTTGCTTGTCGCCCAGTTTTAATCTATATTCCATAGCAATCTCGTACAGGGGTAGCGATTTCTCAAATTGGCCATCGGTAAGATATACATTCCCTAGATTGTTGTATGCATCTCCAATAATTTCATCATTCCTAGCCTTTTGGGCTATTTCAAGAGCCTTATTTGCAAAGATATAGCTAGAATCTATATGAATACCCCAGTACAATCGGGTGAGTTCAACATAAGCATTAACTCGATTTCTGACATTTTCGCTATGGGCCAGCGTTTTAAGACTGTCTGCGGTTGATCTTTGGATTTGACCTGATGCGCTTAAGAAGGATACGGTAAGTAGAATCCAGAGCAATAGGAAATTAGTTCTCACTGAAATAAATTTTACTGGAAATATAGTCATAAGAAATATCTTGAGCAAGTTAATAGTTAATCCTTAATGTCTTCAATTGAGCTTACCAATTTTCCGTTGGCTAGTATCGTTTCAATTCTATCGCCAACAACTGTTGCAGAACTATCTTTAAGAACTTTCCCATTATGCATTGTTAGTGAATATCCTCGTTTCAAAACATTAACTGGATCCAATGATTTTGCATTCTTCTCGTAATGAATAATGTTTCTGTTCTCGTTCTGTAGCCAGATGCTAGTATTAGTTTTTATCTTTTTAACTGTTTGATATATACTGTATTGCTCTTTGCCAATTTGAACCTCTGCATGGGTTGTTATCTTGTTGAAAACCCCTTGCAGATAAAAACTTTGAGTTCCAATATACTTGTTAACAGCTTCCTGCCCGCTATGCATACTTTTTTGTAATCGGATGCTAGCATACCGAGTTGATTTTATAACTGTTGGTATTAAACGGCTAGAAAGCTTACTAAGGGCTTGAACGTGCGAATCTGTTACAAGTTTCACAGCATCTATAAAATTATCGTTGGCTTCCATTAACCAGTTCTCAGCATTGACGAATTGATCAATCAAAAACTCTGCCACAGCAGTGGGGGTTTTTTGTCGTATGTGTGCCACCATATCGGCAACAGTAACATCCTTTTCATGGCCAATACCTGTAATTATGGGGATTGGGAATTGGGCAATGTTGTTGGCCAGGTTATAGCCATCAAAACAGCCCAAATCTATTTGCGATCCGCCTCCACGGATAATTACCACCACATCCCAGCTTGTAAGGGTGTTGTATATTCGGTCCATTGCGCTAATAATCGACTCCTCCGCCTTTTCGCCCTGCATGGTAGCAGCAAAAAGTTTAATATTGAAAACGTATCCGTACGGATTGTTGGTAAGCTGGTTGGCAAAATCTTCAAAGCCAGCAGCAGTTGGTGATGAGATTACAGCAATGTTCTTGGGCAAAAGGGGGAGTTCCAGGTCTTTGTTCATATCCATAACCCCTTCGGCTATTAGCTTGTTGATGGTTTGCTGTCGCATCAACTCAATATCGCCTAGTGTAAATGTTGGGTCTATGTCGATAATATTGAGCGATAGACCATAAACCGGATGATAATTTATAGTGCACTGAACAAGCACTTTTAGCCCTCCCTGGAGACGACGCCCAGTGGCAGTTTCAAAGTAGGGTTTTATCATTCGGTACGTTCGTGCCCATATTGTTCCCCGTGCTTTGGCTTTGGGGTTATCGGTCTTGGTATCCTTCTCAACAAGTTCTAGGTAGCAATGGCCCGAAATGTTTTCCTTGATTTCACTTATTTCACCAATCACCCAGAGTGTACCGGGGAATTCCAACTCTAATGCGTTCGAAATTTTTTGGTTTACTTCAAATAGTGATAGGGCGCTTTTTCCGCTCATTTAACTAATCCTTTCTTTTTTGATATTTCCAGCGCTTTCAAAAAATCGGGGATCCCATATCCTTTATGGTTGTCGGGGGAGTGATACTGATTGCTCGAAATAATTATAAGTTCAGCAATTTCTTTAGATGATAAATCTGGCATTGCTTGCCACAAACAGGCTGCAAGGCCCGAAATTATTGGTGCAGATAGCGAAGTCCCGTCCGAAGTTCCAATCTCACCGCTGGTGGCTTGAACCACGGTGTTCTCGCCAACTGCAACAACCTCGGGTTTTATTCTACCATCGGCCGTAGGGCCTATGGAGCTAAAAGCGGCGAGTTTACCTGTTTCGTTAACAGCCCCCACGGCTATACAACCATGGGCATCGGCTGGGGTAATTATATGTTTCCAGTCGGTTGTTGCCTCATTGCCTGCACTTACAACAACAAGCATCCCCTTTTGCGCAGCCATACCAGCAGCCAATGCAATTGGAGTGGTTTTTCCATCAATCTGCGAGTAGGTTAAAGCTTGCCATGAAGCATCGTAGTTGTAGTATCCCAGCGATGAGTTTAATATATCGGCTCCTATGCTGTCGGCAAGTTCTGCGGCCGCTGTCCAGTAGTATTCTTCTATTACCTGTTCCGATTCGGTGTCCTCACATCTTATAAGGGCGTAGTTAGCACCAGGTGCAGTTCCCACCATTTGCCCATCATAATTTGCTCCCATAACTGATAAGACAAACATACCATGCGGGTTTTCCTCGTAAATATTCGAGGTTTTTTCAACCACATCATGTTCCAAAATAATCTGTTTGTTTATCCATAGGCTATCAAAAACAGGGAGGATATCGGCCTTGTAAAATCCTCCATCGAGTACTGCAATAGTAATACCCTTGCCTATATATCCAAAGTTATGTAGGATGTGCCCATTATGCATTGATATTTGTTTTACCGCAGCGCCATAATCGTAGCGGTTAGCTGTATCATTTATCGATCTATAAGCGGTGTAGGTTGTGAAATCTGGAGTTTGAGTGCCCTTTACTGAAGGATCAAATACTAGTTTAATATCTTTAACATAAGGCTCCTTGCTAATCTTTTTTAATTGGCGGGGTGTAATTCCTTCAATTACAACTCCATTATGCCATTTTGAGATAACCAATACTTTGGCTCCTCGCTGCATTACTCTTTTAATGTAAACCGTTGAAACTGGTAAGTCACTTTCAGATACGCTAATCCCTTGTCTGTTACGCCTATCAATAGCCTTTTCCGAAAGGTATGCCAAGGGCTCTTCGATAGAGTGCTTAGAGCCTTTCTTGTCAGTAAAAGAAACAAAGTACTTGGCTTGGCTATACAGCTGATTTGAACCAACCAGAACTACTAGCAGCGCAAAGATCAATTTCATAAGGCATAGTTGTTTCGTCACCTTTTCCGTTTTATGTGCTGGCTATTCCTCGGCGGTTATCTCTACCTTTTGCCCATTGTATTCTACCACATCGCCGGGGCGAAGTTTTGCCCTTTTTCTGCTCTCGAGTACACCATTTACTTTCACCAGGCCTTCAACAACCAGCTGTTGCGCCTCGCCTCCGCTTTGAGCCATTCGCGAAGCTTTGAGCAACCTTATAAGTTGAATGTATTCACTATCAATTGCAAACGTTTTCATATTTCGAATAATTTTAAACGTGCAATTTAATAAATAAATACCTTTTTTTATTGCTTGGTAAGCAATAGGTGTAAACATTTAAAAGTTTTATATTTGTTTGAATTTTAGTGCTTTTGTCGATGAAGATATTCCCTTGCAGTAAGATTAAACATATTGATGCCTACACTATTGAGCATGAGCCCATTTTATCTGTCGATTTGATGGAAAGAGCAGCTACGGCATTGTTGCAGCGCATTGTGACCCTGTATCCTTATCCCGAAAAATTTTGCATTTTTGCTGGTCCCGGTAATAATGGTGGAGATGGGGTTGCGCTGGCCCGTATGCTAATTCAAATTGGTTACAACGTTTCTTTATATATTCTACATTCCAAAAACTATTCAGAAGATCTTCGCACCAATATTAATCGTGTTTCTAATCAAGGAATTATTGCGCCGGTATACATTTCCAGCGATGCTGATTTTCCTTTTTTAAGCGAATCTTCAATCGTTATTGATGCGCTTTTTGGATCGGGTTTGTCCCGACCTCTTGAAGGAATTGCGGCTAGGCTTGTTGAGCATATAAATTCATCGAAAGTGAGGGTGGTTTCGGTTGATATTCCTTCGGGACTTTTTGGAGAGGATAACACTTACCCAAATCACAATCCAGCAATAAAGGCAATGTATACCCTTACGCTTCAGTTTCCCAAGCTGAGTTTTATCTTCCCCGAGAACCACCCCTTTGTGGGCGAATGGGAACTGATTGATATTGGGCTGCATAAAAAAATAGTTGAGGAGTTAGATACCGCATATCATTTTGTTGATTTTAACTTTGCAAAAGGTATTTATAGGCGAAAAGATGTTTACAGTCACAAGGGATCATTTGGCCATGCATTAATTATCTCAGGAAGTTTCGGAATGATGGGGGCTGCGGTGCTCTGTGTTAATGCTTGCCTAAGGGCAGGAGCGGGGCTTGTCACAGCGCAAATACCAGGTTGTGGTTACTCCATAATTCAGAGTCAAGCACCTGAAGCGTTGGTGCAACTTGATAGCAACAGCAACTTTTTTTCAGAGATTCCAGATCTTACCAAATATTCATCTGTGACCATAGGCCCAGGGCTTGGCCAGCATGATCTCACCGTAGATGCGTTTAAAAACCTTATTTCGCATGTTAACGTTCCCTTAGTAATTGATGCAGATGGCCTTAACATTTTGGCAAGAGATAAGGACCTGCTCAAAATGTTGCCTGCCAATACAGTTTTAACTCCACATGTAGGTGAGTTTAATAGGCTTTTTGGGCAAACTACCTCAGGCTGCGAAAGGCTTAAGCGTGCCATCGAAATGGCAACACTATATAAGCTGAACATTATAATTAAGGGTGCCTTTACTCAGGTTGTGAGCCCCTCAGGCAGGGTTTACATAAATAGTACAGGGAATCCGGGCCTTGCAACAGGTGGAAGTGGCGATGTGTTAACCGGAATTATTTCAGGACTGCTTGCTCAGGGGTATTTTCCAGAGCATGCAAGCATTCTGGGAGTATTCATTCACGGCCTGGCTGCCGATAAAATAGTTAGAGCTAAAAGCCAAACATCGCTTGTGGCAACTTCGCTTCTTAGTGCTATTGGCGAAGCATTCAGAGTAATTGAGCGATAGTTTTTAGCATCATTTAGCAAGATGCAGGTTTTTTTCTACATATCTGTGTGTATCTTTGTATTTGCAATTTGTAATAAAATAGATGAAAGTATGACAATTCTTAAAGATATTGGTATGAATAAGTATTTCTTTTCCTTTTTAGCAATTATAGTATTGGCAACATCGTGTTCAAAAAAGCCCATAACTACTATTACTCCTATCGATCAGGCCAGTGCGCTCTCACCAAAGGGGCTCATATATGCATTGCCTAAAACAAGCGTAGAAGTAAAGGTTGATGCCCAATATACCGAGGTGATTCCAGGGCCTTATGCCAAGTTTGCTCATAAGTACCTTGGTGTATCTAATGTTCCATTATCAAAGAAAAGTAAATGGACCATTACTGATGTAAGCGTATCTTCTTATCATCAGGCCGATGTTACATCGCTTTTTGTGGTTGAACCCACCGAAGAATTTAATGTAGATTTTCTAAAGATAGCTCAGGAGGGGTTGATTATTCCCGCCGCAAATTCTAACTTTAGCTCTATTCGAAGAACTGCAAAGCCACAACCTGAGGCTAATGAGGTTAATTTTGTCGATTTAAGTCCCTCCCCATATTTAGCAACCGAGCAAACTACGCACTACTCGAGGGTGGTGCAGGACAGTACTTTTGTACGCGTACCTGTACATCGATCGGTTGTGGTGGAGCGATCAATGGAGGATAAGGCCAAAGAAGCTGCCGATTTTATATTTTCACTTCGCAAGCGTCGTATGGAACTACTAGCTGGCGATGCCGATTTTATTGCTGAGGGACAAGCAGCAGAAGCAGTGCTAAAGGAAATTTCTCGTCTCGAAGAGGAGTACCTAACTCTTTTTACAGGCAAGGTATTCAAGTCTTCAGTAACCCATTGGTTCGATTTTTCACCTAGCCCCAAGGGTGAGGAAACATCCTCAATCCTTTTTAGGTTTTCCGAGGCTCGTGGAATTCTACCCTCGTCAGACCTAAGCGGAAGTCCTATACTTATATCGGTAACGGAGTTAGACCGGTGGGGAGGTACACCTGCACTCGATCAGCTTAATACAGAGAAGGATGGTCTGCGTACTGATGTAGTTTACTACCGGATGCCCGTTCCGCTGCAGGTGAAAATTAACGATTCCAAAACCGAATTCTTTAACCAGACATTCACTTTCTACCAGTTTGGACCATTATTAAGGATGCCAAAACAATTCATAAATAGTTTATAAAACTAAAAAAGGCTTTGGATATCCCAAAGCCTTTTTCAATTGCGTTAATAATTCGAATTATTCTGCTGCTTCAATTTCACCTTTAAAATTTTTGCTGAAATCTTCCCAAGTGGTGGTTTTGTAATGATCACCCCCAAAAAATTTAAGGATTGGCTCCATCTGCTCTGGAGGGTAATAACCCGGAACTGCTGTTAGCAGTTGGTTTTCCTCATTCATATATGCAACCGAAGGGTACGACATTTTCCCCTGCAGCAATGCGGCGGCTAAATCGTGAGGACTTCTGCGTCCCTGTCCCTTGTTTTCAAAAACAGTTCCCTGAAATGTTATAGGTGCTGTTGACTCAGCATTAAACTTCACTGGGTAAAAGTATTTATTCAAGTATGCCGCAATTTCTGGGTGATTAAAGGTTTTATCATCCATTACCTTACACCAGCTGCACCAATCGGTATAAACATCAATAAATATTTTCTTGGGGTTAGTTTGGTTCAACTCAATAGCTTCCTCAAAGCTGTACCATTTTACCTCATCCTTGTTTTTCTGCGATTGTGCTGTAAATGCAATGCTAAGAATAGCCAGCAGAATTAAAGTGCTTTTTCTCATAACGCGTGTATGTTTGTTAAGTATGCAAATATATACATATATTATATCCTAGAATGAACTCTAAAGCATAAACAAAGCTAAAATTAAATTGTTTGCAAAGTGGACGTAACAAATTTCGTTCCCAATACCAAACCCTTAAGGTATAAAGGTTGTCAATACATACAAAACACTACAACCTTCAATATAACATATTTTTTATTGATAATGCACAGTTTAATGCTGGGCAAAAACAGCTATCTTTATCACCATATAATGTAAGTTTAACATTTAAAAACTAGTAACTATGAGCAATACAATTGCAAACCTGGATCCCAAAATCCTTTGGAAACATTTTTATAGCCTAACACAAATTCCCAGACCTTCAAAGCATGAAAGGGCTGCAGTGGATTTTGTGGAAAAATTCGGAAATGATTTGGGTCTTGAGACAATAGTTGACGAGGTTGGTAATGTAATTATTCGCAAGCCAGCCACTCCAGGAATGGAGAACCGCAAAGGTATTATCCTGCAGGGACACCTCGATATGGTACCCCAAAAGAATAGCGATAAGCAGCACGATTTTGAAAAAGACCCCATTGAGGCATATGTTGATGACGAATGGGTAACTGCCAACGGAACAACCCTTGGTGCTGACAACGGCATTGGTGTGGCAGCAGCTATGGCTGTACTGGAGGATAACTCGTTGGTGCATGGACCCGTTGAAGCGCTTTTCACAATCGATGAGGAAACAGGTATGACCGGTGCTTTTAGCCTAAAATCTGGAATTCTCAAAGGTGACATATTGATGAACCTAGACTCTGAAGACGAGGGGGAACTGTATGTAGGTTGTGCTGGTGGTATGGATGCAAACATTAAATTGGCTTACAAGGAAGAGTCGGTTCCTACCGGATTTAACTTTGTAAGACTAGCATTTACTGGCCTTAAAGGCGGTCACTCTGGTATGGATATAAGCTCGGGTAGAGGGAACTCTATAAAGCTACTTTTCCGCTACCTTCGCTATGCCGAGAAACAATTCAATATTCGTTTAGCCAGCATTGATGGAGGAAGTTTACGTAATGCCATTCCGCGCGAAGCATTTGCAGTAGTTGGTGTGCCAACCGATAAATTACCTCAATTTGAAAAAGCAGCACAGGAGTACCTTGACATTTTCAAGGCAGAGTTTTCTAATGTAGAGCCCGATATGGCAATAGCCATCGAAAAGGTTGATACTCCTAAATCTGTAATTGATGCTAAGGCGCAGTGGGGTATTATTCGCAGCGTATTTGGCTGCCCCAATGGAGTTATTCGTATGAGCGATGCTATGCCTGGATTGGTTGAAACATCAACAAACCTAGCTCGAGTTTACAGCGATAACGGTACTATTTACGTTCAGTGCTTGCTCCGCAGCTCTGTTGATACAGCTAAGGAAGCGCTTGGCGAGAAGATTGCGTCTGTTTTTGAAATGGCTGGAGCCGAGGTTTCCTTTGCTGGTTCATACCCAGGGTGGAAACCCAATATGGATTCTGCAATCTTAAAAACAATGAGCGAAGTATATAAGGCGAACTGGAATAAAACCCCCGAAATTAAAGCAATCCACGCAGGTCTTGAGTGTGGTATCTTAGGTGGTGTTTATCCTAATTTCGATATGATTTCCTTCGGCCCAACCATTCGCTACCCCCATTCACCCGACGAAAAGGTGAAGATAGATACCGTGGATAAATTCTGGAAATTCCTTGTTGAGGTGCTGAAAAATGCTCCCGAAAAATAGTTTGAATTTCAAATAAAGGAGTGGGATGGCGAAACGTCATCCCATTCTTCGTTATATGCAATAATACCTAATAATTACACACTTTTTAGCTCAATTAAACTATGTTTTTAGGTTAAAATCTATACCTTTGATTTACTTCAATACATTAACCTAACTTATAAAATCACAATCGTTTTAAAATGAAACACACCAAGTTAAACATGTTGCTAATAGCTTTTTTGCTATTTAGCCAAGGGCTGCTTGCTCAACAAGCAGCTGTCAATTGGAATACTCCCCTTCCGGTTGACTCAAAAGTAATCATTGGCGAGCTCGACAATGGTATGCGTTATTACATCCGCAAAAATGCGGAGCCTAAGGAGCGAGCCGAATTTTACATTGTTCACAATGTGGGTGCCATTCTCGAAGATAAAGATCAGGATGGTTTGGCGCACTTCACTGAGCATATGGCTTTCAATGGTACAGTAAATTTTCCCGATAAGGGCGTTCTAAACTTTCTCGAAAATATCGGGGTTAAGTTTGGTCACAACGTGAATGCTTTTACCGGACAGGATGTTACTGCTTACAATCTTTCCAATGTGCCCTTAACTCGTGAAACAATTATCGACTCAGCATTACTTATTTTGCACGACTGGTCTAGCTACATCGCTTTTGAAGAGGATGAAATTGATGCAGAGCGTGGTGTAATTCGTGAGGAGTGGAGAACCCGCAGAACGGCTGAGTTTAGAGCCCAGCAGGTTAAGATGAATCACCTTCTTCACGGATCAAAGTATGCTGAGCGTGATGTTATTGGTAGTATCGATGTGATTAACAATCACGAGTACGAGACCCTTCGTAGGTTCTACCGGGATTGGTACCGCCCCGATTTACAAGCCCTTATCATAGTCGGCGATTTTGATCCACAAATGATGGAGAAAAAAATCAAGGATCGTTTCAACAAGATTCCAGCTAGAGATAATCGTCAACCTCGTCCCGATTTCGAGGTGCCAGATCATAAGGATGCATTAGTTGGTGTTTTCACCGATCCTGAGATTACCCGTACTATGGTTGAGGTGTACTACAAGCACCCAGTGGTTCCAGCCGATCAGAAGAATCTGGGCTATTATCGTAATAGCTTAATTCAGAATTTATACTCACAAATGCTTAATGCTCGTTTCAACGAGCTGGTTCAGAAAGATAACCCACCGTTCGTTGCTGCTTTTACTCAATTTGGCGATTTAGTTCGCACAAAATCAGCCTACATCGCTTTGGCAATTGCTCGCGAGAATCAAACCGAGAGATCGCTTAAGACCATACTTGAAGAGAACTATAGGGTATTGCAGCACGGATTTACCCAAACTGAACTCGATAGAGCAAAAGCAGAGCTGCTCCGTAGCATCGAAGATAGCTACAAGGAGCGCGACAAGGTGAAGAACTCCGATCTGGTTTGGGAGTACTTCTCTCATTTTACAGAGAATGAGCCTATTCCAGGTGTTGAATTCGAATATATGTTCTCGCAATCGCTTGTTCCTTCTATTACTCTTAACGATGTTAACGGCAAGGCCAAGGAGTGGATTACTGATGAGAATATGGTTATTTTCATCACTGCCTCTGAAAAGGAGAAGGAAAGCATTCCAAGCAAAGAGGAGATCCTTTCGCTTTACCAAGATGTTAAGGCTTCAGACCTAGAGGCATATGTAGATAACGTATCAACAGAACCTCTGGTAAGTCAAGTTCCTGAGTCAGGAAAAGTGAAATCTGAAACAAAGAATTCTGTGCTCGATGCCATCGAGTGGGAATTGGAGAATGGCGTAAAAGTAATTGTTAAGCCTACCGATTTTAAAGAGGATGAAGTTCTACTTTCGGCCTATAGCCCAGGCGGACATTCCTTGGTAAAGGATGAGGATGTACCTTCAGCTCAAATGGTATCGGCCATTGCAATGATGAGTGGAGTTGGTGAGCATAGCCGAGTTGACTTGGAGAAAATGCTGGCAGGTAAAAAGGTTAATGTGATGCCAACCCTTGGTGAGAATGAAGAAGGGTTTAATGGCAACGCATCACCCGACGATATTGAGGAAATGCTTCAGATGGTGTATCTGTATTTCACCAATCCCCGATTCGACGAATCATCCTATAATGCCTATTTGTCAAGAATTCAGGCTGTCCTTCAAAATGCGGGTAGTAACCCTAACATGGTTTTTAGCGACTCTATCACCTACATCTCTAGTAATAGGCATAACCGTCGTAGGCCAATGAATATTGACCTTATGAAGGAAATTGAATTCAGCAAGATAAAGGCAATTTACACCGATCGCTTTGCTGATGCTAGCGACTTTACCTTTGTTTTTGTTGGTAATATCGATGTTGATAAATTTAAACCATTAGTGGAAACCTATTTGGGTTCGCTGCCTAGCATTGGTAGAAAAGAAAAATCTGTCGATCATAGTATTCGTTTCCCCAAAGGCCAAAACAAATATCCGTTTACTTTCGATATGCAAGTTCCTAAGAGTTCCTGCTTTGTTGCTTACCAGAATGAAGCCGAGTATAACCTCAGCAATATTATAATGGTAAAAGCTATCGAGCATGTTCTTGGACTTCGTTATACCGAGACTATTCGTGAGAAAGAGGGAGGTACCTACGGCGTATCTGCTGGTGCACGTTTGCAAAAAACACCAATAAATCAGGTCTTGGTTAATATGTATTTTGATACCGACCCCGAGAAAGCCGATCATCTAGTAGGTATTATTCATTCAGAGTTTCAGAAGGTGATTAAAGACGGTCCAACGGAAGAAGATTTGAATAAAGCTCGTGAATACTTCTTAAAATCTCGCAGCGAGAATCTAAGGGAGAATCGATTCTGGTCAAGTGCAATACGCGATTACTACTCTAATGGCATCGACCAAATTTCTGAGTACGAAGAGCTAGTTCGTAAGCTTACTCCAAAAGATGTCCAAAAAGCGGCCAAGAAATTGTTTAAGAAAGCCAACATGATTGAAGTTATAATGAGTCCTGAAAAATAGGCCATCTTCTTGATTATCCGCTTTGTTTAAAAGGGCGATCCAAGTGGATCGCCCTTTGTTTTTGTCAAAATGGCATTTAAAACTGGTAAGTGCAAGCCATATTGACTGGTTTTGGTTGATGGTTTATTGTTTGATCTGAACAGTTTTGAAAACCAAATCAGTATTTTTAGCTATGAACAATTTAACCATAAAATCACAAGAAGCCATTCAGCAGGCAATTACAATTGCTCAAGGTTATAGTCATCAGGCAGTGGAACCAACTCACATATTAAAGGGAGTTCTTAGTCAGGCAGAGAACATCACTGGTTTCATTCTAAAAAAGCTAGGGGTAAATCCTACAACTTTCGAGAGTGCTATATCACGAATATTGGACTCGTATCCAGTAGTTTCAGGGGGCGATCAGTTTTTGAGTTCTGCATCGCAAACCGTTTTGCAGAAAGCCAATGGTTTTGCAAGTAAAATGGGCGATCAGTATGTTTCAGTGGAGCATATACTTTTAGGCATTATTGCATCATCCGATCAGGCTTCACAGGTCATGAAGGATGCAGGTATCACCCAATCCGACTTGCAGAAAGTTATAAAGGAGCTGCGTAAAGGTTCTAAGGTCGACTCTCAAACAGCAGAGGATACATACAATGCGCTTAATCGTTTTGCACTTCATCTAAACGAAATGGCTCGTAGTGGCAAACTCGACCCTGTAATTGGCCGCGATGAAGAAATCCGACGGGTTTTGCAAATCTTATCACGTCGAACAAAAAACAACCCCATATTAATAGGGGAGCCGGGTGTTGGTAAAACAGCCATAGCCGAGGGAATTGCGCATCGCATTGTTAGTGGCGATGTACCCGATAACCTAAAATCAAAACAACTTTACTCCCTCGATATGGGGGCTCTTATTGCTGGGGCAAAGTACAAGGGCGAATTCGAAGAAAGATTAAAATCGGTTGTTAAGGAGGTGATTTCGTCCGACGGTGAGGTGTTACTTTTTATCGACGAGATTCATACCCTCGTAGGGGCAGGTAAGAGCGAAGGAGCCATGGACGCAGCGAATATCCTTAAACCAGCCTTAGCACGTGGCGAGCTGCGAGCAATTGGAGCTACAACCCTAAACGAATACCAGAAGTATTTCGAAAAGGATAAAGCGCTCGAACGTCGTTTCCAAACCGTTCTTATCGACGAACCCAACGTTACCGATGCCATATCTATATTAAGGGGACTCAAGGAGAGATACGAAGTGCACCACTCTGTTCGTATTATGGACGAAGCCATAATATCAGCTGTGGAGCTATCCAATAGGTATATCACCGATAGATTTTTACCCGATAAGGCCATCGATTTAATTGATGAGGCTGCCTCAAAACTTAGGCTCGAGATGAATTCTGTTCCCGAAAGTATTGATGAGATAGAGCGACGTATAAAACAACTTGAGATTGAGCGGGAAGCCATAAAGCGCGAGGGCGATAAATTGAAGTTGGAAAGCCTTTCTGCCGAAATAGCCAATTTGTCTGAGCAACGAAACGATTTAAGGGCAAAGTGGTCTGCGGAGAAATCGCTTATCGAGAAGATTCAGCAAAACAAGCATTCCATAGAAAGTCTTAAAGTTGAGGCCGAAGAGGCCGAGCGAAAAGGCGACTATGGAAAGGTGGCTGAAATCAGGTATGGTCGTGTCAAAGAGGCCGAAGCTGCCATCGAAAATCTGAAACAGGAGTTGGCCAGTAGCCAATCCGATTTTGCGCTTATAAAGGAAGAGGTCGATTCTTCAGATATTGCCGAGGTGGTAGCGCGATGGACAGGTATTCCTGTGGCTCGTATGCTGCAAAGCGAACGCGAAAAACTACTTAAACTAGAGGAGCAGCTCCATAAGCGTGTAGTAGGGCAGCATGAGGCTATCGAAGCAGTAGCTGATGCTGTAAGGCGGAGTAGGGCAGGTTTGCAAGATGTCAAGCGACCAATAGGCTCTTTCATTTTCCTTGGAACAACAGGGGTTGGCAAAACCGAGTTAGCTCGTGCTCTAGCCGAGTTCCTTTTTAACGATGAGAACCTGATGACACGAATCGATATGAGCGAATACCAAGAGCGTCATTCGGTTTCACGTCTCATTGGCGCCCCTCCAGGTTATGTCGGATACGATGAGGGTGGGCAGCTCACCGAAGCGGTTCGGCACAAGCCCTACTCGGTTGTCTTGCTCGATGAGATAGAGAAGGCTCATCCTGATGTCTTCAACATCTTATTGCAGGTCCTAGATGATGGTCACCTTACCGACAATAAGGGCCGAAAGGTGGACTTTAAGAATACCATTATTATAATGACATCAAATATTGGCTCTCATATAATACAAGGTAATCTGGCTGATGCTTCAAATCAGTTAACCGAAGACGTGCTGACAAAGACACGTACTCAGGTTTTCGATTTACTTAAGCAATCAATACGCCCCGAATTCCTAAATAGGGTTGATGAGATTATTATGTTCAAGCCATTATCTAGCAAAGAGATTAGGCAGATTGTAGAGATTCAATTCCAATTAGTATCATCTATGCTAAAGCAGCAAGGAATTGCAATTAACATTTCCGAAGCAGCAGTATCCTGGATTGCAAATACAGGGTTTGATCCTCTTTATGGTGCACGACCCATTAAGCGTTTAATGCAAAAGCATATACTTAACAAGCTTTCCAAAGAAATTTTGGCGGATACCATTGAGCCCAACAAGCCAATCACAATTGATTATTTTGATGGTGAAGACATCATTTTCAGATAAGGGATACTTCGAAATTGTTTTTATTTTCAACTTTATTTCATTGGTAGTCAGATGATGTTTAAAAAACCTAAAAAAAACATTCATTTGCGTTTGGAAAAAAGGATTCAAATGCGTTATCTTTGCACCCGCTTTTGAGGTAGTTCTTTGATTCGTTTTTGGTAGGACAAGTGATAAGTGATGGAGGTTTGAGGAGAAAAAAATCTAAAAAATATTTGCCTAGTAAAAAAAGATAATTACCTTTGCAGCCGCTTTAGGAAAAACGTTCTTTTTAAATAGTTACTGGCAGGTGCGATCAAGGTTTTTTACGGTTGAAAAAAAATAAATTTTTTTTTC
>DDWD01000203.1:11679-11950 GCA_002345825.1 Bacteroidales bacterium UBA2295 | reverse complement strand
TGGGCATAAAGGCGATGCCGTGCTCGTCAGTGTTATGAATCTTATAAGTTGGGGGAATGTCAAGTATGCCATCTATGTTAATTGACGCATATTTATTCTGCTTGAAGCTTTTAAACAGGGCAAATGAGGCCTCCCAGGTAACAGACAGCCGTTCTGCGAGGCAGTACGAGACCCCAACATAAGGCATAACCCCCACCTGATGAAGTTTTATGGTTTGATAAATAAATATTCTATACCACTGCTCTTGGTAGGAATACTGATGGCTAAACCC
>DDWD01000203.1:0-11661 GCA_002345825.1 Bacteroidales bacterium UBA2295 | reverse complement strand
AAGGTTCGGTTCACCTGGTAACCTGGCCTCACCATGTAGGTGTGGTGCCTTTGCTTGTAGTAGCGGTCGGGCAGGTCGAGGTCAACAGAGTCCCTCCCCATAAGGTTGCCCCCTATCTGTAAGCGGAATGCCCCTTTCCCCCTCAGGGACCTCGGGATGTAGTTGAGCTGCAGCCCATACACCGGTAAATTGTCTATCTTTCGATATCGGTAAGGTCTAATTAATGGGTAATTTGGCTGCAAAGCCATACTGCTATGCCCTGGGAAGTTCTCCTTGCCTACTAGTGCCAGCAGGTCGAAGCTTAGCTCGAAACGGTGCTGGTTTAGGTTGTTGAAGTTGGGCTCGGGCTTTGTCTCTTTTTGCGCAAAAACAACCTGTACCAAAAATAAAAGCAGAATAACAGGAATTGCTTTTTTCATTTTTAAAAATTTTAGAAGTGAATATTTAGGGTTATTGATGATATGGGCATAAAGGCGATGCCGTGCTCATCGCTTTTTTGTATTTTATACGACGGGTGTACTACTATTCCATCATTAAAATAGTGCCAAGATTTATTCTGCTTAAAACCATTAAACATGGCTAATGAGGCTTCCCAAGTAACAGATAGCCGCCCAGTTAGGCAGTACGAGACACCAACCATAGGCATAATCCCCACCTGATGTATCTGTAAAGTTTCAACTTTAAAAACCCGATAATACCTTCCTTGGCTGTAGGATAGATGAGTAAACCCATCCCAGTTATATTGTATTTGTTGGTAGTGCAGATCCACGCCGTAGTAGAGACGAACCCGGTTGAAGGTTCGGTTCACCTGGTAACCTGTCCTCACCATGTAGGTGTAGTGCCTCTGCTTGTAGTACCGGTCGGGCAGGTCGAGGTCAACAGAGTCCCTCCCCATAAGGTTACCCCCCACCTGCAGTCGGAATGATCCTTTTCCCCTCAGGGGCTTTGGGCTGTACTTGAGCTGAAGCCCATACACCGGCAAATTGTCGAACTGTCGATATCGGTAATTTGCATAAAAGGGATAAGTGTATGGTTTGAGATTCATTTGCATACTACTATGCCCTGGGAGATTCTCCTTGCCTACTAGTGCCAGCAGGTCGAAGCTTAGCTCGAAACGGTGCTGGTTTAGGTTGTTGAAGTTGGGCTCGGGCTTTTTCTCTTTTTGGGCAACTACAACCCGGGTTAGTAATAAAACTAGAATAATAGGTAATGCTTTTTTATGATGATCCTCATTTTAAAACTTAGGGTTACAAACATTATTGGTTACAAAACTATATGGTTTGACATCTCGGGCACAATGAAACTCTTGAGGCAGAAACACCTGTTAGGTATTAGAAATACAGCGTACGCCTTTCCCTGCATCCTTGGGATAAGCCTGTCGACCAATAGATGGGAACAGGCTGCCAATTCCACGCATCCAAAGGATCTTCCCTTTAATGTCAGGGATGGTATCTACGTAGTACTCTGTGGGTGTCCAGAAAAGGGCTCTCTCGTTTTTGTAATAGTAGGTATCCCCAAGCCTGTTCCCGGAAGGGAGCGCGGTGAACCCGCTGCTGTTATCGGCGGGGTTGGGCGCGTTCCAGTGCCTGTAGCCAACCTCCTTCATCCTACCCCCAACCACACCGTTAGTCCCTGTGCCATTGGGGTCAAAGGCGTTGTCGCCATTGTCCAGGTGGGTAACCAGGGCTGTCCACTCCTCGTCGCTGGGCACGCGCCAGCCATCGGGGCAGAGGCCCCGCTCATCCACCACGGCGTAGCCGTTGTACAGCAGCCCGTAGGTGGCGATGCTGTCGGGGTGGGTGGTGTCGTCGTAGGCGCAGTAAACGCCCTGGGTCTGGAGGTGGAAAATCCCTTGGCCAGCCGATAGCGACATGTGTGGAATAGGATCGCCGTTGCGGTAATGGGTCACCCGCAGGTTCTCGGCCATCCAAACCTGATTGCCTATCCCAATGGTGCGGTACTCGTTGCCATCAATGTCAGTCATCGTACCGTAGGTGAGGTTGGGGTTGAATACGGCGGTGGTTTGCCCCGGGCGGGGCGGGGGGTCGTCCCTGCGGCAGCTGGCCAGCTGCAGGATCAGCAATACCAGGCCCGCGAGGAGAACGGCATTTCGTGTCGGCATCATCATTAGATTTTGTCTTTGTTAGCGTTGCTTTGAAGGGCAAGTTAGAAAAAAAAGAAAACGAATCCACCAAGTTTTGTGAGTATTTTTTGTAATTTATTGTAATATTGATACGTTTTTATATGATAAACACATAAAACCATTACGCACAACAATACCTATTTAATGTGCATAATACGGCTTAAAACAACTGGTTGGACAATAGTGCAGGATTATTCTGCTAGCCAGGGCCTGACTCCTAGTCAAACCCTGACTACATACCCAACAGCAAAAAACGGGATACTCAATGAGCACCCCGTTGTAATATTAGGCTAAAATTATGTTTACTCGTTTTTCTTAAGCACTTGGTCAATCATACCGTACTCCTTGGCCTCGGTAGCGGTCATCCAGTAGTCGCGGTCGGAATCCTTCTCAACCTTGTTGAATGGCTTGCCCGAGTGCTGCGCAATAATATCGTACAGCTCCTTACGGAGTGAAAGAATTTGACGAGTGGTAATCTCAATGTCCGAAGCTTGCCCCTCGGCACCGCCCATGGGCTGGTGAATCATAACCCTTGAGTGTGGAAGCGCAGAGCGCTTGCCGCTGGTTCCTGCGCAAAGCAGCACGGCACCCATGGATGCGGCTATACCAGTACAAATGGTGGCCACATCGGAGCTGATGTACTGCATGGTATCGTAAATACCTAATCCGGCATACACCGAGCCACCGGGTGAGTTTAGGTAAATCTGAATGTCCTTTGTAGGGTCGTTCGATTCGAGGAACAGCAGCTGCGCCTGGATGATGTTGGCCACATCGTCGGTGATGGGTACCCCAAGAAATATGATACGATCCATCATAAGGCGGGAGAACACGTCCATTTGAGCAATATTTAGCTGGCGCTCCTCGATTATGGTTGGGTTGATATAGCTGTTGTGCAACGACTGGTAATGGTGCATACTAAGACTACTTATGCCCTTGTGCTTGGTAGCATATTTTTGAAACTCGCTGGGTTTTCTAATCATAGGTGATATAAATTAACGGTTATTACTCTTTTTTAATTTAACGATAAAGATATTAATCTTTTTTAAAACCAAATAAGAGTAACAGGAATTTGAAGCAAAGGTTTGATATATGATTTCGAAAAAAAAAGCGGGAGCAAAACTCCCGCCTAATATCTTACTTTTTGCTTTCCATCATCTCTTTAAACTCATCGAAACCAACTTCCTTCTCATCGAGTTTAATGGTTTCTTTCAGCCAATCCATCACCTTGCCCTCAATAACCTGCTCGGCCATCTTGCGGCGCTCTTCTGGCTTTTCAATTAGCTCCTTGGCGTACTTGTCGATAAACTCGTCGGGAAGCTGACCCATACCGTACTGCATCATCTGGTTCATAATGTAACCCTTGGCCATACGCTCAAGCTCTTCCTGCTCAATCTTAAACTCCTGCTCGGTAGCAATCTTATCGCGGATAAGCTGCCACTTAAGGTCGTTCTCAAAGTGTGGATAGTCCTTTTCAACCTGCTCCTGAGTGAATTTGCCCTCGTTGATAGCCACTAGCCAGCGCACAAGGAACTCCTTGGGTAGCTCAATCTTGAACTTATCGATTAGCTTATCGCGAACATCGGTATAGAACCTGCGCTCGGTATCGCCTTTGAGGTTATGCTTAATGCTCTCGTCGAGCTTCTGGTGGAACTCCTCCTCGGAGTTAACAACACCCTCGCCGAATAGCTTGTCGTACAGCTCCTGATTCACCTCGGCCTTTTGGTATTTCTGAACCGATGTGATGGTTGCCTGGAACAAAGGCTCCAGATTTTCCAAATCAGCCTTATCAACCTTTAGCAATGCGGCCCTGTCAGTCTCGTTGGGGAATGCCTTGGTAACATCAACCACCATTACGTCGCCAGCTTTGGCACCTGTAAACTTGGCCTTCTCGTCCTCATCGGCCACAAGCATCACGGAGATCATTCCCTCCTCAACGGTAATTCCTTCCTCTTTTGGCGACTCGTCGGCGTTGAGTTCGGTAAGGGTAGCCTTAAGCAAGCTGTCGGCATCGGCCTGATCAGCATCTACGTAGCTACCGTAACGACCCGAGATATTCTCGATGTAGCCCTGACGCATCTCCTCGTCAACCTTAATGCTGTAGTAGGGAGCCTTATCGCGCTTCGATAGCTTAACTTCGAACTCGGGGGCAAAAGCCAAATCGAATTTGAATTCAAAATCCTTCTGAGTGTCCCAATCGATGGGTTGCTGCTCCTCAGATGGAAGAGGCTCGCCAAGTATGTTGAGCTTTTGCTCGGTGATGTAGCTCGAGATGCTCTCGGAAACCAGCTTGTTAACCTCATCAACCATGGCTGACTTGCCATACATCTTGTTGATAAGCGAAGCAGGCGCCATGCCGGGTCTAAAACCTTTAATTACGGCTTTCTTGCGAACATCCTTAAGGCTTTTCTTTACATTCTCTTCATAATCCTTATGCTCTACCGTTACGGTTAGCACTGCGTTTAGCGCATCGGAATTTGCGTGGGTTACGTTCATGCGAATAATCTTTTGAAAGAAGATTTATTTTGTTTTATTCTATTGATTTTCAAAAAGAAAGTACCATTTACGGGTTTTTCTTTGAGCGCACAAAGGTAGAAATATTTGTAATGATATGCAAATAGGTTTTTGGTCTTACTACCAATGCTTTGCAGCAGGGCTAGAATGTACAAAGCAATAGAGATTTGTGAAAAATACTCAAAGGGTGACTACTTGCTAAGCAGATAGCCACCCCTTGAGTAAATAGAAATTATTACCACCCCTCCTCCACCTTGCTAAAGGTGTCGGCATCATCGTCGCGCTCGAGCTCTGCACCCGTTCGCATTTTTAGGTATGGAATAATTGCGGGGTCGATATTGGCAATATAGTTTAGGTCGAACATCATGAAGTGGTGCTCGTTCTCAACATACTCCTCGGTCTCGTCACCGGAGTAAAACCGCCAGCCGCTATCGTCCTCATCCTCGCGTGCCTCGCGGTGCATATAGCCCACCTTATTACCATCAACGGTAATCATATCGGAGGCGTAGCAGTATCCCTTCTGTTCAATTAGGGGCTTTATATCCTCGGGTTTTAGAATGTACTTGAATTCATCCATGTGCTTTATTTTTATTGTTCATCAAAATTTTCAGTTTTCACCTTACTCAACAGATCTAGCAAGTTATGTTTATCGGATGGTTTAGGCGCCAAATTTTCAATAATTTCTCCGTTGGCAAAAATCATATAGGTGGGATATCCTTTCACATTCAACTCTTTGGCTAGCCGTTTGGTTTGGGAACCATCGAGGTGGAAATGCTCGCCGGGTAGCTTATTGTCGCTTACAATTTGCTGCCAAGCATCTTTGGGCGAGCGGCCGCATAGGGTTACTACCTTTACTCCCAACCTGTTTAATTCGGTTTCGATGGCTAATAGGTGCGGCATTTCACTAAGACACGGGCCACACCAAGTAGCCCAAATATCAACAAAAACTACTTGCGAAAGTGACAGTTCCCGAATATAATCCACAGGATTTTTATCAAAGAGTTGAGTGCTGGCTAGAGCCGACGACTTATAAAAGATGTCTCCTTGTTTGGCAAAGCGAGCATTTTCAATGGTTTTATCCAGTGCCTTGGCAAAAGTAGGGGTTTTAATTTCTAGTAAAAGAATTTGAGAAATGGGGTCGGCCTTATGAACCGACTCACCTACAAGACTTGCAAAAAATTTGAATAGCATGAAATCTTTTATCACTCCGGAGGTTTCCTCTTGACTTACTCTTTCGATGCTCTTGATATAAGCTAATCCTCTATGACCAGCTTGCGCCAAAGACATTATGCTGGTATCGGATCGGAAATATTTATTGCCAGCATAGCTAAGCACGTGGTGCATAAATGCTGATGAGATAAAACCGTGAGGGTTATGGACAGGAAATGGTTGAATGTCGAACAAGGTATCGATTATTGGCAAACCTGAATCGGCAAGGTACATCTCATAGTCCACCAAATAGTTGGCATTTTGATACACGATGTGGTTGTTTGCCCAGGTTACAAATTTTTGGGTAGGATTATGCTGCTCAACAAACCTATTTAGCTCTTGCTGCTCATGGTGTAACTGTTTCTCAATGCTCTGCACGTACTGTTTAAAGGTTAATCCGTTTGGTTCTACCCATGCATAATCGTTGGCCCTAAATTGCCAGTAACGGATAATATCGGTATTGATTGCGCTTTGGGTACCCGTCACTTTAACAACATCTCCAATGTCATTATAATCCAATCCAGCAGATTTTGTCGAAAGTTTCAGATGGATGCTATCGCCCTGCTCAACAAATAGCGGAAACGAGATGCGACCATACCCAAACTGGATATCCTGTGGATGATGGATAGTAATGTTGAATTCGAATTCGCCTGTAAGCGAATCGATTACCATAGAGTAACGAGCATCGTCACGAACCAAATCAAAATAAGAAATACTTACAATCCTAGAATTAACTGAATCAATCTGCCCAACAATCTTCACATTGCCTTCGGCAATATTTGTTGAATCGATATTTTTGTGCTTCTTACAACCACACATAAATGTAAAAAGGACAATAAGAACTGTTAAAGAGTTTCTCATACATATGGTAATTTCAACAAAAGTAAGCAACCTTGTCAAATAATTATTGGGTTTTCAATCAAATTTTAACCATCCAAAAACATGGCCTATCTTTGTGGTTCGAAATTAAATTGATAAAGAATGAGCGAGAACACAAAGCGAACCGAGCTGTACGAGCTAGGTGAATTCCAACTGATAGATAGGCTAACCCAAGAAATCAAAATTCAGAATGATAGCACGGCAAAGGGCGTAGGCGACGATGCTGCAGTAATTGAATCTACAGGAAAGCAGATAGTTGTTACTACCGATCTGCTGCTCGAGGGTATCCATTTTGACCTAACCTACCACCCGCTTAAGCACCTGGGATACAAGGCCGTGGTGGTAAATCTGAGCGATGTGTACGCCATGAACGCTCAGCCAAAGCAGATTACGGTTTCCATTGGGCTATCGAAACGCTTTAGCTTGGAGAATGTTGAGGAACTTTACAGCGGAATATACTTGGCCTGCGAGCGCTTTGGAGTAGATTTGGTTGGTGGCGACACCTCCTCGTCGCTTACGGGAATGGTTATTAGCATTACCGCCATTGGTGAGGTACTGAAAGATAGAATCTGTTACCGAAGTGGTGCCAAAGAGAACGACCTGATTTGCGTTACGGGCGATTTGGGATCGGCCTACATGGGGCTGCAGCTGCTGGAGCGCGAAAAACGGGTGCTGGAGGGAAACAAGGAGATGAAACCAAAATTTGAGGGGTACGACTACATCCTTGAGCGATTCCTGAAACCCGAGCCTCGCAAACAGCTTATCGATTTGCTTGAGGAGGCAAACATAGTACCCACATCGATGATGGATGTTTCCGATGGACTATCGAGCGAACTGCTGCATATCTGCAAAAACTCTAGGGTGGGCTGCAGGGTTTATATCGATAAAATACCCATCGACCAGATTACCCATAAAATGGCTGCAGAAATGAACATTGACCCAGTGGTAGCTGCACTCAACGGGGGTGAGGATTACGAATTGCTATTCACTGTTCCCATAGCAACGCATGATGTGATAAGCGAAATGAAGGGAGTTAGGATTGTTGGGCATATTGTTGCTGAGAATGCCGGAGCAATGCTGGTAACCCCACATGGAGAAGAAGTAGCCATTAGCGCACAGGGGTGGAATGCGTTGGCCAATGAGGAAGAAGATGAATAGAATAGAAATTACCAAATAGCAACAAAAAACGGGCAGTGGATTCTGCCCGTTTTTTTATTGTCTTCTATTACTACGCACTGGCTATCTCAGCATACTGCTCAGCAGTAAGTAGCTCATCAAGCTCAGAGGCATCCGAAATCGCGATGCGAATCATCCAACCGTCACCATAAGGATCTTTATTGGCCACCTCAGGGGTATCGGCTAGCTTCTCGTTTACAGCTATTACCTTACCTGCAACAGGCATAAACATATCCGAAACGGTTTTTACGGCCTCAATGGTTCCAAAAACCTCTTCCTTGTCAAGCTCTTCGCCTTCGGTTTCAATCTCAATAAATACAACATCACCAAGTTGGCTCTGGGCAAAATCGGTAATTCCGATAACTGCCTCGTTTCCTTCAACTTTTACCCACTCGTGATCTTTAGTGTACTTTAGTTCAGCAGGAATGTTCATAGTATCAAATATTTAATTTTGTGAAATAAGGATTCAATCAGTGGCTCAAAAGTACATCCTTTTTTATTAATTGCAAAAGTTTATAGACCTATAAAAAGGCTGTTTTACAGCTTAATCCTACTGAGCCATAGTAAATCTTACGCTAAACCCAAAGCTTGTATTTGCTGTTGGATAGGAGAGAGCCACCAAAGGTTTGTTCACCACCCTATCGAAAAAAGCTCTGATGGTAACCTGCTGACTTACTACATACTCGGCCGATGCTTTAATGGTTAGAATATTTTGACCAGCCGAAGGGCTATTAGTTCCCTCCACCAGCTTACGCAAAATGGTTTGATTGTTCCTTAAGCTAAAATCGAAATTAAGCCGAAGGTCGCTTTTAAGCGTACGTTGCTCACCGGTTGCCGAGGATAGAACCAAGGGCAAATTTTCGAATCGATAACCGCTCCCCACAATGAACTCCCAGCTATCAATCTCGCTTAGTTGATTGTTAGCAAAGCTCATAGCCAACGAGCGAGTCTTGCGTATCTCAAGCCTATTGGTTAAGCTGCTTAGCCAAGTGGCATCAAGACTAATCAATGGGTTAAACTGCTCGTTTATAGAGATGTTGGCAATCTCGTACTCGGGAATAAAGTTGTTGCTTACCTCGTCCCTTATGTAGCTATAACCATCCTGGCCAAGCTCGTAGTTAAGGTACGACGCGTAGGATCCGATAGTAAATGTAGAACGATAGCTATGGCGTAGAGTAAAGGTACGCAGTAAGTTGCGGAAAGGCTTGAGCTTGGAAAGACCATCGTACGTTATTTGCCAGTTGGGCATTGGGAACAGTGGGAATGTTGATAAGCTGGCAGTTGCAACTGGAGTACCAGTATATGCCGAGATGAATGAGTACATTAATACCTCTTGGCTCAGCGGACCGTAACCATCGGGAAAAGTATTAAGAAAATCTTGCTCGTTAAGGTTGTCGGGGTTTGGATTGTATACGCCACCTTCGGCCCTTTGACTGGCCAATTTGTGGGCAATGCTCAAACGCCTGTCGTGGAAGTCGGAGAATGTGGGACTAAGGTAATCCTCCTCACTCAACTTCTCAAATGCCGATTTTAGAGTAATTACGCTTATACTAAAATTTCCTGTGGTCATTGGGTTGTAAGCATTAAAATGACCACTGGAATTGGCTAGGTAGAACTCATTTTTATTGGTTGCCATGCTCCGCATCCCCGAAACCTCAATCCGCAGATTGGGGATTGGCTCAATTGTGCTGCGTAGGGTAAGATTCTGGTTCTGGGTCATCACAAAGGGGGAGTTCAGGGTGGTGTCAGTGCTTAGCCAGTTGTTGCGTACAGCGTCCCAGGCAAAATCGGGATCTTGCCATCCGGCAATAAATCCAAAGCCAGGTGCAAATACCCCGTTCACATCCTGCATCCCCATGTACTGAGTACTGGGTTTATAGCCTGGCATAAGCATACCCGATGTTACGGAATAGGCTCCTGAAACATTTTTTACCCCCATCAGCATCCTAACGGCTCCTTGGAAAATCAAAAGAGGGATATTTTCGCGTTCAGGCACCTTACCCTCTACAACTACCCTTAAATTCTGATAATCTTTATCTGCTTTTATTGATACCCGTTTGTCGGAGCGAATATTCAGCTCAATAGTTATCTCCTTTCCCTCCTCATCGTATGCCTTTACCTGAACATCTTCGGTTTTAAGGTTGTGGTTAATTGATCGGAAATAGCCTTCACGCAGTCGGACATCGGTCTGCTCGTATGTTACGGTTTTAAAGGTTTGCTTTTGCTGAACCCCTCGAGCTCGCTGATCGAATTTTTGGTTTATTCCTTTTAACCAGCTACTCTTATTGTACAGGTTAGTAAAATTGAGCTGAGTATTGAGCTGGATAGTGCTGGCATTCTGAATTGTATTTCCCGGATCGAATTGGCTGGTGTCGGGCAAGATGGGCCCCGCCTGCCAGTTGTAACTACCAGTATATCGAGTAGATGCTGTAACCCAGCTAAGAAGTGGAATTTTGTTTATTGGGATGTTGTAACTCAGGTTAAACTGATGGTTATAATTTGTGTTCCTACCAAAATTCCTCAGGTTTGTCCATACCGAATCTTGCCAATGCTCGTAACCCAGCGGATCGCGCTCCCGATTTACCATCCCCATGGGCTCGTCGATGCGCGCCTGATTATTTGCATTAAAATCGAACTTAATGGCTTGGGTAATATCCCAATTTATGGAGTACACCCTGTCCCAATGAAAATCCTTGGAGTAAGTTGGCACAAGCTGAATTTCGGGGGCATTAATATTGCGCAGCTGCTGCTCAAAATAGGTTCTATTGAGCTCAGTCCGGAACGAGAACTGGTTTGGCATGTAGTTAAAATTGAAATCCCTAATGATTTTAAGGTAAGGATTCGATAGCCACTTTACATTCCTTAGCGGTGCCACGTTCTTTGGCCGTGTGTTAAACGAATAGGTTAAACCTCCCCTCACATTTCGCTGGATACGCTCCTCCGTGTTAATGTTGCGGGTTAACTGTTCGTTGTATGAGTAGCTAACAGCAAAGTTGGAGATGCTGTATATCTTAGGGGCTCCATCGGTTTTGTTAATCCTCACATTGGTTAGGTTCACGCTTTTGCGGCGGGTATAATCTTGCGACACACGTTTAATTGAGTCCCTTTCTGCAGTATTGGTGGCCTTGTCTAGGGCAGTTTTTAAGGGTATATCGGGGTCTAGCGGATTGTACTCAGGGTTGGCAAACGATTCGGAATAACCAATAAAAAGTGGAATGTTAACGCCCGATTCCTTGGGGAAGAAACGTCCCATCTGTATTGTTGTGCTCAGGTCGTACTGGTAAAAATCGTGCATACTTCGCTCATTCACTTTCTTTTCAATAGAACCAAAGCCTGGTTTAACGGTCGTTCCCGCGAGGGTAACCATAGCTAAATCGGCAAGTTTTGCCGAAACCCTCGCATTGGCAGCCCATCCACCTTTGCTCTCGGCTTGGGTTAGTCGCATTTCATTTACCCATACTATTCCCGATTTTGAATAGCCATCGTCGCTAGAATTATCGGTACGTTCGGGGTTTCGGATACCCACCATGATTACCTTTACATTGCTGAGGCTAGGATTACCGGTAACTTTCACCTCGCGCTCGCCATCCTTCATCCTAAAAACTGTGGTATAGGTAATCATCGATCCCTCCTTACGCATTTCGTCGTTTCGGAGCATTTTTACCGTTTGAAACAGATCGAGATCAATATCCATAAGGTTTTCGCGAGGCCACACCCTGGTTCTATCGGATTCGCTGTTGTTG
>DDWD01000168.1 GCA_002345825.1 Bacteroidales bacterium UBA2295 | reverse complement strand
CCAAATTTTGGGAGGCCTTGTTTTAAGGCAGCATTCTCAGTGGCTTTGCTGGCTTGCTCCAACAGATTTAATTCGTTAATAATGGGATTACTTCTTAACATCGAGTCTTTTCTGTACTCCTCTGTAAGTATGTTTGCCGATAAAGTATCATTAACTACAATGGTTTCGTTTGCATCTCTGTTTAGCAACTGATTGAATGACGTGGTGAGTGGTTTCTCCTTGTTTGCTAGTATGTTGAGATTTGTTGTGGCATCATTTAGCATCATATCTACACGTAGGATGTTGGCTAGTGATCCATTTCCATTTTCATATTTTCTAGCAACAATTTTTTTGTAAGATTCAAGGATACTTATGTTTTCTTCCTCAATCTGTTTCCATTTATCAAGTTCATATAGTGGGAAATACGCTGATGCCACCTGAAAATACAGCTTATTACGAGCATCGATGAATGCTTGATACTTAGCCTCAGCCAATAACATAGCGGCATTCTCTTGTGCTTTCAGGGTTCCAAACCACGGGAACTGCTGCGTTAACGAAAGCCTTGCCTTTTGAGGGCCAACTCTGGTTTCAACTGGTGAAATAAAATATCCAAAGGATAAAGTGGGATCGGGTAGCCCATTTGCTTGTGGTATTTTTTGCATAGCCGCCTCAAAATCCTTGTACTTTGCCTGCAGGCCGGGGTTGTTATCAGCAGCAATTTTCAAATAGTCGTTTAGCGATTGTGAATGGCTAGTTAAACTACCTAGAATTAAGATGATTAATATGTTGCAAAATATCCTCATGACTCAATGCTTTTATGTTTTCTTTCCTCGCGCAGGCTGTAAAGTGTAGGCACTATAAAATAGGTAATTGAAGCTACCAGCATACCACCAAAGGCTGGTATTGCCATTGGTATCATTATATCTGCACCTCGTCCGGTTGATGTGAGAATTGGCAATAGCGCAATAATTGTTGTGGCTGATGTCATGATGGCGGGCTTAATTCTTCGCTGACCGGCCTCAACAACTGCCGCTCTTATACCTTTTATACTATCGGTTTGGTTCCGTTTAAAACTTTGATCCAGATAGGTACCCATCACCACACCATCGTCGGTAGCTAACCCGAACAGCGCAATAAATCCTACCCAAACCGCAACACTCAGATTGATGGTTCCCATTTGGAAAAGTTCTCTCAAATTGGTTCCAAAAACTGAGAAATCGGCAAACCAGCCTTGACCGTAAAGCCACAGCATAATAAAACCACCGCTAAACGCCATGGCTATTCCGCTAAATATCATGAGCGACGTGGTAACCGATTTGAACTGGAAGTAAAGAATTAGAAATACAATACCCAGTACAAGGGGAACAATGATGGATAATCGCTTCTCGGCACGAACCTGATTTTCATAACTTCCTGAGAATTTATAGCTAATACCAGCAGGAACGATTAGTTCTCCTGAACTAATCTTATCAAGAATAGTCGCTTGTGCATCATTAACCACATCAACTTCTGCGTATTCTGTCTTTCTGTCGAATAGTACATAGCCAACCAAAAAAGTTTCTTCACTTTTTATAGCCTGTGGCCCACGAACATACTCTATGTCTACTAGTTGATTAAGTGGGATTTGAACTCCGCTTGGCGTGGGCACTAAAATGTTTGCTATCGATTCTGGATCATCCCTGAGTTCTCTAGGATAACGTACCCTTATGGGGAATCGCTCGCGCCCCTCAACCGTTGATGAGATTTTCATCCCTCCAATAGCTGTCTCGATTGTTTGCTGAACATCTTCAACACTTAATCCATATCTCGCTATTTTGTCGCGGTTAATATCTAGATGGATGTATGGTTTCCCTACTATTCTATCGGCGAAAACAGCCTCGGCCTTTACTGATGGCACTTGTTTTAAAATCTCCTCCAGCTGCATTCCAAAATCCTCAATGGTTGTTAAATCGGGTCCATAAACCTTAATTCCCATGGGGGCACGCATCCCTGTTTGGAGCATAACCAGCCTTGTTTCAATAGGCTGTAGTTTTGGCGCTGAGGTAACGCCGGGTATCTTGGTTACAGTTACTATCTCATTCCAAATATCATCGGGCGATTTTATGTGTGAGCGCCAGTTTCGGAAGTAGTTACCCTTACTATGCAGAATCAACTTTTCTTTTGTTACACCAGCACTAATGGCCTCCTCGTTCGAGAGTGTATCTCCTGTTGAAAGAATAAACCTATCATTTCTATCTACCTTAAAACGGACCCTTCTTCCTCTTTCATTAAGAATATACTCTGGTTTGTAGTTTATTACATTCTCGTACATTGAAATGGGAGCGGGGTCAAGTGCCGATTCTACTCTGCCTAATTTACCTACGGTAAGCTCCACTTCTGGAATGCTGGTAACAAGCATATCGAGCTGCCCAAGCACTTTTTTGTTATACTCAACACCCGAATGTGGCATCGAGGTGGGCATTAGCAAGAAGCTGCCCTCATCCAACGAGGGCATAAATTCCTTCCCAATACCAGGAATACTATGAGCTAAGGAAGACCAGACCTTGGTTGTTCTAATATTCCATCCAAAAGTATCTGTACCCTTGGCCACAAAGCCAAATATTGTACTAAAGCCAAGCCAGATGGTTACGCCAAATAGTATTAGGAATGATGGAATTATTAAGAAAATCAACTTATTATCTAAACACCAGCTAAGTATTCTCTTGTAGTAAATTTCCAAAAAAGTAAATGCTCCCAGTAATATACCAACTACTAGGGTAACGAAAATTACATTCAAGAATAGGCTTTTACTTGCACCAAGAGGTAACCAGTAATTTGCTAGTATCCAAACAACTCCAATGGCAGCAATTATTAAGTCAGAATTATTAAGAAGTTTGCTGTACCATTTTTTTGTAGTTTTATCTGTGGTTGAAATATTTCTTTTTATCAACCCTATTGCTCCAAATAGGATTAAAATAATGCCCCCCCAGTAGTAACCCAGAATTGTAACAATTACTCCAATGGATAGCAGCGCAATATTTACCCATTTTGCAACTATTTTATTCCTGATTTTGGCTCCAAAAAAGAAGTAGGCTAATGTTGGTAGAATGAATAGTGCTACAATTAATGCAGCTCCTAGAGCAAATGTTTTGGTAAATGCCAGCGGTCCAAATAGTTTTCCCTCTGCTGCTTGCATTGTAAACACTGGGATAAAACTAACTATTGTAGTTGAAACAGCTGTAAGTATAGCCCCTGATACCTCCGAAGACCCCTTGTATATTATGTCGATAAGTTTTTCTTCAGGTGGCGATTCTTCCTTGTGTTTAATGATGTTTTCTGAGAGTATAATACCCAAATCTACCATTGTACCAATGGCAATGGCAATTCCTGAAAGGGCAACTATATTTGCGTCAACTCCTGCATAACGCATTGTTATAAATACCATTAGTATTGCGATAGGGAGTAAACTGGATATAAGTAGTGAAGCGCGGAGGTTATAAATCATTACAATAATCACCAGAATGGTGATAAGTATTTGTAGTGATAAGGCTTCTTCAAGCGTGCCCAATGTTTCGTATATCAACTCAGTACGATCGTAAAAAGGTACTATTGTTAGCTGACTTTCAACTCCATTAGCTAAGGTCTTTTGGGGTAATCCTGGCGCAATTTCAGCAATCTTATCTTTTACATTATTTATAACTTCAAGTGGATTCGACCCGTACCGTGCAACAACAACTCCACCTACCACCTCTGCTCCATCTTTGTCGAGCAAACCTCGTCGGGTTGCTGGTCCTAAGGTTACTACTGCAATATCTTTTATAAGAATAGGAGTATTGTCCTGAACTGCAACAACTGCCTTCTCAATATCCTCAATACTTTTTAAGTATCCGAGGCCACGCATTAGGTACTCAGCCTGATTTATCTCTATGGTCTTGGCTCCTACATCCCTATTCGATTTTTGAACAGCCTGCATAACCCTATGCAGGGGAATGTTATATGCCCTGAGTGCATCGGGATTCACATCAATCTGATACTCTTTCACAAAGCCTCCTATGGAGGCAACCTCTGAAACTCCTTCTGCAGAGTTCAAACCATACTTAACGTAAAAATCCTGAACCGATCGAATTTCATGCAAATCCCATCCTCCGGTAGGTTTGCCATCCCTGTCGCGTCCTTCAATGGTGTACCAGTAAACTTGCCCAAGCGCTGTGGCATCGGGGCCCAATGTGGGTTGAACGCCATCTGGAAGTAAGTTTGATGGTAGTGAGTTTAATTTCTCGAGTATTCTCGACCGCGACCAGTAAAATTCTATATCCTCTTCAAAAATTATGTATATGCTTGAGAAGCCGAAAATTGATGTACTTCTAATTGATTTAACACCTGGAATTCCAAGCATATATGTTGTAAGAGGATATGAAATCTGATCCTCAATATCCTGTGGAGAACGACCATTCCATTCGGTGAATACAATTTGCTGATTCTCCCCAATGTCGGGTATAGCATCAACAGGAACAGGGTCTGAGGGTAATGAGCCAATTTGCCACCCAAAAGGAGCAGTTACTACTCCCCAGGTTATAAATCCGATTAGCAAGAGGACGGTAACCAATCTGTTCTCTAGAAAATATTTTATAATTCTATTTAACATAGAAATATTTTTAATCATTTAGTTGATAATCACTTCCCCGCATAATCGTTGCAGGGAAGTGTGATGTTAATCTTTTATGGTCTTTCGTATTTACAGCAAGCGGGTAGCTTCTTGTAAGTCTCATCCTTTGCTTTTTCCTTATCGGTATCGTGACCAACTTTGGCAATATTTTTATGTATGTCGATCAGTTTAACCTTTGAGGGATTGAACTCAATTTTTAGCATCTTGCTCTCCTTGTCCCAAGTTGCTGATTTAACTCCCTCAATTTTTGCAGCTTTTTCAATGCGAGTTTTACACATTCCGCATTCTCCGTAAACCTTAAATTCTGTTGATTCTGTTTTATCTTGAGTAATTTGAGCAGAAAACCCTTGAACAAACCAGAACATCAACACTGTTAAGGGTATTGAAATCTTATTAATCATAGTTGTATGGTTTTATTATTTGCTTAAAAAATTTGTTTGTTATTTTACCCTGTAGCAATATTGCAGGCTAAGAGGCAATTTAGATTAGCCCTTTTAATTAATAGCGTACCCAAATATTTTCAAATGGCACCAATTTCTATCTGAAAGCCTAAGTGAAATATCACCTAATTATTTTAGGTAGATACTGAAATATGAATACTGTTGGATTAGAAACCAACTATTAAGCCCTGAATGGAATCTTAAGACATTGGTTGGAAATAACAATTGACTTACCGGGCCTAGGAGGCGATAAGTCTTTAAATGAGGTAAGTGGTGTCGAGTTTATTTCGGAATTATCAATTTCTTGCGCAATACTAAAAATGTTGATAAGGTAAATACTAGGAGTAGTCAACCTAATATTTTCAACTGTTAAGCTTTCGTTAACGGTCAGTACTTCAACTTCCGTTTCGCAGCTACAATCATCGCATTCGCTAGCCCCACATGACGAGGTGTCTGAATTGCTATGGCAATTTATGGGTTCAGCGCTATTTGCTGCGCAGCAACTTTGCTCTACTAGCAATGATGTGGATAATTTACTCTCGGCAGTACAATTGCAGAGATGATGAAATACGCTAAAGCCTCCCATTGCGAGTAGCATATACCCGCTTAGAATAATGGTGAGTAAGTCTTTAGTTCTTTTCATCTGGCAAATATAGTGATCTATTTATTTACTGTTTTTAAAGATCTTGGGGCGCATGAATCTGCAGCGCAGCCCGAACAAGGGCTTGAGCCACCTTTGGGGTCTGGTGTCACTGCACGATATAACCCTCTGATTGTGAAAAATATTGCTCCTGCAACGGTAACTAAAGCTAATATTTCCTGAAACATTTTTTATTATTTACAACGCAATGTAGCCATTAATGTTCAATTGGCAACAAAACAATTAATAATGTATATATATGAATAAGTGGATTGGAATTTGTATTTTTGTATACATAAACTCTAAATTTAAATTTTAAAAGTTATGAAGAAGACTGTTTTATTTACATCCATTGGATTGGTGGCGGGAGTTTTGATTACTTTGCTGGTAATCTACGCATCGGCACAATCGGTAATGCTTAAGGAGCAGGTAAGCATGTACGGTTTCGAGAAATCGGTTGAGCTATTCGAAGAGTCGGCCACAGAGCAGGGATGGTCAATACCAACGGTGCATGACATGCAAAAGACTATGGACAAGTTTGGGAAGGATGTGATTGAAGCCAAGGTGTTTGAGCTTTGCCACCCCGAGCATGCATTCGAGATTTTGAGTCGCGATAGGGAGCGCATTGTGATGTCGATGATGCCTTGCAGAGTAGCTATATACAAGAAAAGCGACGGAAAAACCTATGTTTCGTGGATGAATACTGGCCTAATGGGGAGTATGATGAAAGGTGTTGTACCCAAGGTTATGAAAAATGCATCGCGCGAGAGCGAGCAGATAATTCTACCACTACTAAAGTAGCTTGCTTTTTTAGAACCTAGCATAATGAAAGGTGGCGATTAAATTTCCACCTTTTGTATTATAAGGCTACTGATGAGAAATATCATATCTTCAAATTACTTTCATTAAGAGCAATGTTGTATTTTCACACTGCAAATAAAATTTTATGCTATGAATAGATTGTACTTATTGATTCTACCAACCTTACTAATTTGGAACTTTTCGGCCCAAAGCCAGTTTACTATTGATGGTCAGTTTCGCTCCCGAGCCGAACTTCGTGATGGATATCGCGAGCTAGCTTCGGATGTAAACTATCCCGCTCCTCTGGTGAGCCAAAGGTCACGGGTTATCCTAAACTTTGCCGATTCCAGTTTCGATTTCAGATTCTCTGCTCAGGATGCACGCGTGTGGGGACAGAACTGGAATGCTATGCCAAGCAACTCGGTACATATCCACGAGGCTTGGGCTGCCTTCAAACCAAATGCGAACCTCACATTAAAACTTGGCCGTCAGGAGTTACGATACGACGATCAGCGAATATTGGCTGCAAGGGATTATTCTATTACAGGGGTTACTTATGATGCCGCACTGTTGATGTATGGCAACAAGGAGTTGGGGGTAAATCTACACTGGGGAACCATGATCAACAACCTGGGCGAGACAAACTTCCTTTCGCTTTACAATACACCACTGTCGTTTAAGTACATGTCGTTCCTATGGTATGATATGAAAGTATCCGACAACCTAAAGTTTAATGCACTTAACCTATTCGATTTAACGCAAAACCCAGGTGATGTTCACACAATGTACGGAAGGAATACCTTGGGCGCTAATGGCATATTTAATCTTACCGATAATTTGGGTGGGCGTATAGGCGGCTATTATCAGACGGGTAGTTCATGGGTAAACAATGGTACTTTCGGAGAGACTAATAGAAAGATAAGAGCCTATAGCTACAATGCAACCCTTTGGTACAGCGTTTCGAACAATTTAAAGTTATCAGCAACCGCTGATGTGTACTCAGGTAACGATTGGTCCGGTAACTCAGATTACTATACAGCATTCAACCGAATAATGTGTGCTGGCCATGCCCATATGGGTTTTATGGATTACTTTACCTCGGCCGATCTCCGCGAGGTTCGTTGGGCTGGAATTAATGATTTTTACCTGAGGGCAGACTATAAAGTTAACTCAAAGCTTAATTTTCAAACCACATTACACTACTTAAAGCTTGATAAGCCCTATCTTCTGGGTTTCGATCCGATAGGATACTTAGAGGTCGACAAACCTCTTGGTACAGAGATCGATGTGATTGTTAACTACAAGGTAGCTCCGTCGTTTACCATTCAGGGTGCTTTTATGATGATGTTGCCAACCGAAACTCTCGAGAGAGTCAAGCTTTCAGGGGGCGAGTCGGAGTTCTCCCATTTTAGCTACATATCCTTATTGTTCACCCCCAAATTCTTTATGTGGGAAAACTAGTCGCAAATTTTTTTATAGCTGATTAATATCACCATTTAGTTTGAGCATCTAGCCATAAGCTGGATGCTCTTTGTTTATAGGCTATTCATATATTCAAATCAACTCAAAACAACAATACAAACAAAATGTGTCGCAAAACTCATCCTATTGTTATTTAAATAACAGAAATTAAATTACCTTTGCTCTACCGTATAAGATTGATTTTTTCGGCTTGATTACAGAAAACTATATTAGCGTGATAAATCCAATGACCATGAAGTTAAAAGAGGTTGTGAGTATTATTGAAGGTAGGGTCCTTTGCTGCAAGGATAAATTAGACCAGGAAGTTGAGTTTGCTTTTTCATCGGATTTGATGAGCGATGTGCTCACCATTGAAACCGATGGGATGGTTCTCCTAACGGGACTTGCCAACGTGCAGGCCATTAGAACAGCCGAGATGTCGGATATTCAGTGCGTGGTAATTGTACGCAATAAAGCTGTTACTCCCGAGATGGTTGAACTGGCCGAAGAGAGTGGAATTGTGCTAATTGAATGCAAAAGTTCTATGTTTAAAACCTCGGGTCTTTTGTTTCAAAATGGCCTGAAGCCCATTTTTTAGTTAGGCCAGTTAGCATTAATTTGTAAATTTACCAGTTCAAGCAAAGCCAATGCAATTCGAATATTCAATAGAGGGGGGCGATTTTACCCACGCAGGGTATGCATCGAGCCAGGTTAAGAAGGTTCTTAAACAGCTCAATGTGGATCCTAAGCTAATTAAGCGCGTGGTGGTGTGCCTGTACGAGGCAGAGGTAAATGTTGTGGCGCATGCTTATAGCGGCAAAATTTATACAGATATTAGTACCGATAGAATATATATGAAGTTAGAGGATAAGGGGCCTGGCATTCCCGATATCCATCAAGCTATGCAAATGGGCTATTCCACTGCATCACCCGAAGTTCGTGAGATGGGATTTGGAGCAGGGATGGGGTTGCCCAACATTCAGAACAACGCCGATAAGTTTAACATTAATAGCGTTGTAAATGAAGGAACTGTGGTTGAGATTGTGGTGTACTTAAATCAGTAAAAAAAATCAAGCTCCGATGGAAAACAAATTTTTTCATCATGCATTAAAGATATTACGCGACGTATGCATCGGCTGCTCTCACTGTATGCGGGTATGCCCCACCGAAGCCCTTCGGGTTCGGAATGGTAAAGCTGAGCTGTACGATAATCGATGCATTGATTGCGGCGAGTGCTTCAAGGTTTGTCCTGTAAATGCCATCATAATTGAACAGGATGATTTCAGCAAAATATTTAACTACAAAAGGCGAGTAGCGTTAGTTCCTGCTGTCCTCCTCGGGCAGTTCCCCGATGATGTTTCACCCAAAGAGGTATACAGCACTCTCCTAGAGTTGGGTTTTACCGATGTTTTTGAGGCCGAGAACTCTGTTGATATCCTTAAGGAATCAATAAACCGGTATGTGCAAAACAACGTGCAAAAGCCTGTGATCTCATCCTTTTGTCCTGCCGTGGTTAGGCTGATTCAGGTTAAATTCCCCGCATTGGTCGATAATATTATGCTGTTAAAACCCCCACTCGACCTATCGGCCATTTTTTATAAGCTTATGCTTATCGATCAGGGCGTTGCAGAAGAGGATATCGGTATATTTTACGTAACGCCTTGCGCCGCCAAAATTGCCGCTATAAAAAGCCCAGTGGGTGAAGAGTACTCCGAGGTGGATGGCGTTATCAATATGGATGTTATCTATAATAAGGTGTTGAGGGCTATAAAACAGAAACACTCTGATGAGAAAAGCCCTACTCATAGCTCTACTATAAATCCCCAAAATATACTTTGGAGTCTTACCAATGGCGAGGCCAATCAGGTAAAAGGTAGGTGTTTGGCCATCGATAGCCTGCATAATGTCATCGATTTTCTGGAGAAGTTGGAAAACGAGGAGATTTCTGATGTTGATTTTCTGGAGATTAGGGCCTGCGATGAGGGTTGTGCTGGTGGCGTATTAACATCTGGTAATCGTTTCCTTGCTGTAGAGAGACTTAAGAATAGGTCAAAATCGTTGGACGATAAAGCTTTGGATTTACCAACATCATACGAGCATTGTATTGATCGTTACAAATCGCAGATTAACCAAAGAATAAGCATCGATCCCGTTAAACCACGGAGCATGCTTAAACTCGACGAGGATATGGCTCGCGCTATGAAAAAAATGGAACGCGTACAGCGTATCATGTGCTTTCTTCCCGGAATAGATTGCGGTTCATGCGGTGCCCCTTCATGCCAAGCCTTGGCCGAGGATATTGTGAAAGGCAAAGCGGCCATTTCGCATTGTATCTTTCTGCAAAAAACTATGGAGCAAACCCGAAAGTTGCACCCCGACCATTCCTTCCGTATTATGGAAAGGATTTGGGGTAAAGATCGGTTCCATAAAGATTGCAAGAAGGTTCCTGGTCGCAAAAAGTTTTAGAACTGTTTTTTTATCAGTTAGGCTTATTTGGGCAACTCCTAAGTAAATATCATTAAAACTCATCCCAATGAAAGTATCAGAAATTGTAAAGGCTTTAGATTTAAATGTTTTTTGTGGCGAATCGGGGTTAAACAACCAAGTTGATGGCGGTTACGTGTCCGATTTGCTTAGCGATGTGATGGGCCACGCCGATGCGGGTAATGTTTGGATTACCCTGCAAAATCACAAGAATGTGATGGCCATAGCTTCACTTAAAGAAATAGCGGCCATAATTTTGGTGAAAGGGATAAAACCCGAGGTCGATACAGAGGAGCAAAGTAATCAGGAAGGGATTCCTATACTTGGTACTAAGCTCGAAACTTACGAGATTGTAGGGAAACTATACGGTATCCTTAATAGCAAGTAGGTGATGACAATTTGGTGGTATGCATCAATCTAATCTATGGTTTTAGGCAAATTATGAGAACCTACCGCGCCGATCTACATATTCACTCTGTCCTTTCGCCGTGCGGCGATCTGGAGATGAGCCCACGTAGTATTGTCGATTTGGCCAAGGTGCGTAATCTCGATATTATAGCCATTGCTGATCATAACAGCACGCTGCATGGCCCTGTTGTTCGTAAACTAGCTGAACCGTTGGGGATAAAGGTGTTTTTTGGTGCAGAGGTCACAACCCGAGAGGAAGTACACTGCCTATGCCTCTTCGAGACGGAGGAGCAGCGCGTGGCTTTTCAGCATTTTATTGATGATAACCTGCCCAACTTCCCCAATGATCCCCAGAAATTTGGATATCAGGTGGTGGTTAACGAGGATGATGAAATTTTACAGGAAGTTGAATCCCTCCTTATCAGTGGCTTGGAGTCTGGCATTAATGATGTTCAAAAGAAAGTACACGAATTGGCGGGGCTTTTTATTCCAGCCCATGTCGATAGGCCTCGGTATAGTGTTATTAGCCAGCTCGGATTTATCCCTCCCGATTTGCAGTTCGATGCGCTTGAAATTTTTAGAAATACCGATCCTCAGACATTTCTGAATCAACATAGCTATTTAGCTACACCTACCCTAATCAAGAATTCCGATGCCCACTACCCCGATCAGATAGGGGCAACCTATACCGAATACCTACTTCAATCGCCCACACTTGATGAGTTGGCCATGGCGCTGCATTGTCAGAACGGCAGAAGGGTGTTGGGGTAAGTTGAAAAATACAATAGTATGGTAGTCCCCCAATTTCAGAAATCTATCGAAGCAAAATATACATAAAGGAAACGATTACTGGTGTAACATTTTTTATTAACTTGATTTTTATTCCATTCAGCCCCATGACAGAGCTATCGTTGCATATCCTCGATATTGTCCAGAACTCAATTGTTGCTGGAGCAAAACATATTCATATTGGAATAGCAGAGGATAGCGAAAGAGATACGCTATCCATTACTATTGGCGATGATGGCCGAGGAATGCCTGCTGAGGTTGTACAAAAGGTGCTAGATCCATACACCACATCTCGCACCACCCGAAAGGTGGGCTTGGGCCTACCCCTTTTAAATGATGCTTGCAGAAGTACAGGGGGCGAGCTACACATCGAGTCTGCCGAAGGGAAAGGCACTACGGTGTTGGCTACTCTTGGCTTTAGCCATATCGATAGGCAACCCATTGGCGATATTGCGGGCGTAGTGGTTATGCTTATAGCGGCCAATCCAGAAATACGTTTTACCTACAATCATCAAAGGGGTGCAAATCGGTTTGATTTGGATACGAACGAGGTCAAAGAGGTTCTCGATGGCATTCCCCTCAGCTCTCCACAGGTGGCCAAAATGCTAAGAGAAATGATTAATTTAAATTTAGACGAATTATAAATTAACAACCTAGGTTGTACAACATAATCCTTTTATTTAAAATGATTTGCTAAGTGAATAATTTTGCCTACCAAATTTTACAATCCAATTGTTATTTGAATAACATATAAACCAAAGAAACCCATAGTTATGACAAAAGTTAAATCGTTGGCCGATCTTAAGAA
>DDWD01000017.1 GCA_002345825.1 Bacteroidales bacterium UBA2295 | reverse complement strand
TTCGAATCCCTCTTTCTCCGCCAAGATTTGGAGATCCTTTTGGGATCTCCTTTTTTGTATGGAGAGATGCCGGAGTGGTCGAACGGGGCGGTCTCGAAAACCGTTGTCCGCCTTGCGCGGACCCAGGGTTCGAATCCCTGTCTCTCCGCTGATACCAAATCGAGCCAATGTAAAACGCCTCAAAATTTATGATTTTGAGGCGTTTTTGTATGTTATTTGATTTTGAAATACTTACAAAAAGGTTTGATATCTTGCTTTGCAGCAAGATATCAACTCCGTTAGATTGGTTTTACTGGAACGCAGATATCTACAATAAACTTCCCATCCTTTGGCTCCTCGGGGTACATTTCGAAACAAGGTTTGTCGTCAGGCTGATATCCACTGGTAGGAAACCACTGTCCGTAAACCCAGTTCCAAGCCTCCTGAAAATCTTGAGCTGTAAGCTCAAATCTGGCGATAACATACTTAGCTGCCTCAATCTCCATCTTGCCAACCTCACCATCGACCTTTGTATCGGCAGGCACAGTGATGCAAACGCTCATCCTTAGCTTGTCTTCGATGGTGACATTTGGATCGTCATGATAAATCACCAACGATTTAAAGTCATCGCCACCAATTAGGCCTCTTGGGCCTGCCCAGGCAAAAAGTTTGTTCCAGATGTTCTCAAATAGCTTATCATCGCCCTTGTATGGCCCTATGTGCCTGATGTAAGCAACGGTCATCTTAGGAAGTTCTTTTACTTCCACGCTTTTGTTTAGCTTCATATTCGTCCTCCATTTAATGGTTTTTAATTCAGGACAAAAATACTGGGTTGGCCTTTCATCGGGTTGATGACTATTGCTATGGTGTTGACTTAAATTGCTAATGTTTGATTTATTGGCTCTGTACTGTGAGGCGGAAACTTTAAAATAGCTCTTGAAATTCCTGGAGAATATTGAAATATCAGAGAACCCACATCTGTATGCTATCTCGGAAATGCTCTCTTTTCTGTTGGTTACCATTAGCAATGCAGCCTTCTCGAGCCTGACTCTTAAAATGAACTGAAATGGCGTTTCGCCAACAATTGATTGAAAAATCCGACTGAAATGAAATTTTGAAAAGTTTGCTACCGCAGCCAACTCTTCTAATGTTATTGGTTTCTCGATATTGGATTCTATATAATCGAACACTTGGTTAATTCGGTAAACATATTCGGTATTTAGAGGTGCTTTATCAATCATTTTTCTATAAAATTAGGTTAGAGTTGAAAAGTTCATTGAGAGACTAGAGTTTAGAGTTTATAAAGTGCCTAGAGTTTAGAATTTAAAGTTTAAATACAGGAGACACCCGCCTCGTACATCTCAGAATCTGCTGCTATTTGGCCGATAACGGGGAGATACTGCCGCTCTCTGGCAAGACTTCGAGGGAAGTCTATCGATAAATTTAATACATGTAAGCATGGAGATCCGATGAAACCATCCTTTATCCTACTTGATAATCTCTACTATTTTCTTGTTTTTATATAAACCAGCTTAATCGAAGCCCTTTCTGTAATACGTTCGTCGATCTCAAAATCACTTTTTAAAGATTTAATCAAGGGGGTTAGCTTTTCGAATCCATAGTTCCTTGGGTCGAAATCGGGTTTTTTCTTGATTAAAAGATTTCCAACGTCACCCAGAAAAGCCCAACCATCCTCGTCGGCAATGTCATTTACGGTTGTGGCGATTAGTCGAACAATTTTTTTATCAATTTGCTGTACTGTATCTTGCTTGGTATCCTTAGTGGCCTTAGGCTTCTGTTTCTCAGCCGTATCGGCTGTTGAAGAGCTCTTTAAAATCTCAAGGTAGATAAACTTATCGCAGGCAACGATAAATGGATAGGGTGTCTTCTTCTCGCCAAATCCAAAAACCTTCATCCCCGATTCTCTAAGTCTGGTTGCCAGCTTTGTAAAATCGCTATCGCTGGACACGATACAAAACCCATCCACTTTACTTGTGTACAAAATGTCCATGGCATCAATTATCATAGCCGAGTCGGTAGAATTTTTGCCCGTTGTATAACCATACTGCTGTATGGGCGTAATGGCGTTCTCTAGAAGAACATTTTTCCAGCGGGCCAAGTTAGGCTTAGTCCAATCGCCATAAATCCTTTTAAAGGTGGGGACTCCATACTTGGCAATCTCTTCCATCATCGCCTTAACATTTTCGGAGGGTACGTTGTCGGCATCAATTATCACGGCGAGTTTCAGGTCTTGTTTTGTTTCCATACTTAGGTAATATAATGGGTTTTGAATCTACCAAGCCCTATAGCATTTCCATATATAAATATCGACAAACGGTGATGTGGCTTTGCCAACATTGCAAATAGGGTTAAACAAATATATGGTTTTTTGGGAAGATGAGTGTTTGTGGGCTATTGTTTGTTAGTGGTAGCAGCAACTATTTAACTCAACAGATAATGCACCTCGCAAGTGTTATCAAAATTACAAACTGCACTTAGGTTTAGCCTAGCCGCATTTGGTTGTAAAATTGAAAATAACATATGGAATAATCACTATTGATACCCTTGCTTCTTCTCGGCAGAAAGGTCTGTTGGTGGTTCCAATTATTGGGCGTTTTCAATCGTCAAATCGTGCTTCACCAGAAGACCTGAAAGGCCATAAACACTAAATTTTGCTTTTCTAATTCGATTGACTTCCGGGTCGATGGAGAAATTGATTGAGGTACGGAAGTCGGCTTTTTCAATATTTGTATTGTAAAATATTGCTCTTGAAAGGTCACAATTATCGAATATGGAACTGGATAAATCGCATTCTGTAAAATCTACTTCCTGCAGCTGGGTGTTGGTGAAAGTTGTTTTCTTGATCTTTTTCTTGAAAAACGTGGAGTGATTTAGAATACAATCCTGAAAGGTAAAAGCAAGGCCAAAATTGTTACAATGATCAAAATGTAGGCCTAGCATTTTACAACCCTTAAACTTTATATCCCTAAATATTGTATCGGTTAAATTGGCCAGGCTAAAATTACAGTCTAAAAACTCGCAGTCGGTGAAATGGCAATCGGCGATGCTACCATTAGAGAAATCGCAGTTACGAAAGCTGCAATTTTCATACTCCTGAATTACTAAAGGGTTTTGTTTAAAGTCGATTTTATCGAATTCTTTGTCTTCGATATATGTTTTTTCCATAGTCTACTTCTGGATAATATGCTTGTCCATTCCTTTACTCAAAAATACAAAAAGCATAGAATAACCCAACTATAGTTCCAAACTAATAAAATGGGTGATGAGAATAATTCCGTAAAGGCTCTACTCCTTTAGCCAATATTATTGACTTAAGTCATTATGCTAGACTTATTGCACTATTGCTGCAGATGGTATAGCTTGGTATAAATACCTCCTTTTTCAAGGAGCTCATCATGCTTGCCGCGCTCCACAATCTCGCCATCATGAAGCACACAAATAAGGTCGGCGTTCTTTACCGTTGATAGCCTATGAGCAATTACCAATGAGGTACGATTCTTCATCAGATTCTCGATGGCATCCTGTACCAACCTTTCCGATTCGGTATCGAGAGCCGAGGTGGCCTCGTCGAGAATCATGATGGGCGGGTTTTTCATAATAGCTCGGGCAATACTTAATCGCTGACGTTGCCCTCCCGACAGCTTGCTGCCCCTATCGCCAATATTGGAATAGTAACCATGGGGTGTGGCCTCGATAAACTCATGGGCATTTGCAATCTTAGCTGCAGAAATCACATCATCGTCCTGAGGATTAGCTAACCCGAATGCTATATTATTGTAAAAGGTGTCGTTGAAAAGGATGGGATCCTGATTAACATTACCCATTAGGTTTCGTAGACTCGAAAGGGTAAAATCCTTAACATTCAAACCGTCTATCAGTATATCACCTTCTTGCACATCGTAAAAGCGGGGTAGTAAATCTACCAAGGTACTTTTTCCTGAACCCGATTGGCCTACCAGGGCAACTGTCATACCTTTTTTTATCTTTAAATCGACATTCTTTAGCACATAATCGTTTTGGTATTTAAAGCTCACGTTACGGTACTCTATGCTCTCGTTAAACCCACTAACATCAACAGCTCCTGCGCTATCAACAATGGGATTGTTTGCATGCAGCAAGGTGTCAATTCTATCGGCTGATGCCATACCCTTTAGCACGTTGAAATATGCGCTAGAGAATGATTTTGCAGGATTTATAATCATATAAAATCCTGCAATATATGCAATAAGCGCCTCTGGACTAAGCTTACCTGTGCCCTCAAAAACTAGCCTTGCACCAAACCATAGCACCAATACTACAACCACTGTGCCCAGGAATTCGCTTAGGGGGCTAGCCAAATCTCGCCTTCGCCACATCTTGGTCATAAGGCGCGAATAGAATGAGTTTATACTCTCAAAACGCTGGCGCATTCTCGATTCGGCATTAAACGCTTTAATTACCCTAAGCCCTCCTAAGGTTTCCTCAATAATAGAAAGTAAAGCGCCCATTTTACGCTGTCCTTTAAATGAGGTTTTACGAAGCGATTTACCTATTCGGCCAATCATACCTCCTGCTACGGGAAGTAAAACCAGAACAAATAGGGTAAGCTGTGGACTAATTGTAATAAGGAAACTTAGATACACAATTATAATGATGGGCTCTTTGAAAAACATCTCCAGCGAGCGAATAATGGAGACCTCAATCTCATGCACATCTGTTGTCATCTTGCTTATGATGTCACCCTTTTTCTCGTCGGAGTAGTAACCCAGTGGAAGCTCCAACACCTTTTTGTACAGCGCATTACGAATATCACGAACCACACCAAGGCGAATTGGTGCTAGGAACCAAAGGGCTAGGTATGCAAAAAGGTTTTTGAAAAGCGACGTTGCAGCCACCAACGCTACAATAAAAAGGAGTGCCGTTGATTTACCATAATTGATGATAAGCTGGCTTACATAGTAATTAAAAAACTCCTTAACATATGAAAAGTCTAAGGAAGTCAGTTCGGGACGAGTTTCAACAAGGGGCGAGGTTTCAAACAGTATACCCAAGAATGGAATTAACATTGCTATGGAGAAAAGGCCAAAGAAAGCACCCAGCAAATTGGAGAATATACTTGATGCAGCTTGCCACTTGTAAGGAAATATGAACTTAAATATCTTATAAAACTTCTTCATTAGGTATCAACTAGTATTCGTTTTGTTGTAGGTGGAGTGGCTCTATACTAAAGCGATACCCCAGTGTAATTGAATGGGGTTATCTTTTTAAGTTCCTCTTTTACCGAAGATTTTACATCCAGCCTATCGATAAATTGGTGTAGATGTTCCATAGAAATTGCCTTATTGGTACGGGTCAAATCTTTTAATGCTTCGTAGGGATTAGGATATCCTTCTCGGCGAAGTATAGTTTGTATTGCCTCCGATACAACAATCCAATTCCTTTCAAGATCGGCATTAATGGCTGCTGGATTAATCACCAATTTGTCGAGTCCTTTTACAATGGCCTTCATTGAAAGGATTGTGTGAGCAAAGGGCATTCCAATATTGCGCATTACGGTGCTATCGGTCAAATCGCGCTGCAAACGCGAAATGGGAAGTTTCTCCGACAAGTGTTCGAAAAGTGCATTGGCTAAGCCCAAGTTCCCCTCAGCATTCTCAAAATCGATAGGATTAACCTTATGCGGCATAGCCGATGAGCCAACCTCTCCTTCCTTAATCTTCTGCTTAAAATAGTCCATAGATATGTATGTCCAAACATCGCGGCAAAAGTCAATCAGAATTACGTTTATCCGCTTAAGGTTGTCGAAAGTAGCAGCAAGATTATCGTAATGCTCAACCTGGGTTGTGATCTGAGATCGTTCAAGACCCAGGATATCGTTAACAAAGGTATTTGCAAAATCAACCCAATCAATCTCGGGGTAAGCCACATGATGCGCATTGAAATTGCCGGTTGCCCCACCAAACTTGGCAGACACAGGCACTTTGCGCAGCAGGTTAACCTGTTTGTTGATACGCTCAACAAATACGCTTATCTCTTTGCCCAATCGAGTGGGCGAAGCGGGTTGACCATGGGTACGTGCCAGCATAGGCACATCGGACCATACCTGAGCAAGCTGCTCAAGTTTTTCCAGTAGCACATCAAGCATTGGGTAGTACACTTCATGGCCTGCATCGCGGAGCATGCTGGGAAAAGCGGTGTTATTTATATCCTGTGATGTTAATCCAAAATGGACAAACTCAAGATAATTATCTAGGCCTAGCGCTTTGAATCGATCCTTTATAAAATACTCAACAGCTTTTACATCATGGTTTGTTCTTTTCTCAATCTCCTTAACCTCTTGGGCATCTTTTGCCGAGAAATTTTTGTACAGCTTTCGCAAATCGGAGAACAACTTACCATTAACACCCTTAAGCTGAGGCAATGGCAATTCGCAAAGCGCAATAAAGTACTCAACCTCAACCATTACCCGGTAACGGATTAGAGCAAGTTCGGAGAAGTAAGCATCGAGCTTATCGAGGCTGTTTCTGTATCTGCCATCGATTGGGGAAATAGCGGTTAAAAGACTAAGTTCCATATGTTGATTTATTTTTGATGGCAAAGTTAACAATCATCAAACAACAGTGAAGAAAAATTATTGCTTTGAAAAGCTATTTTGTGTTATTGTCGCAAGAAAAAGGGCTAAGAAAAATATTGTTTGCACCGCAGCTCAAATGAATTAGAGCATGATATTATGCTTTTCGAGCCTTCTGTCGAGCGATTGACGCGTTATATTGAGTAGCTGAGCGGCATCAGTTTTTACGTAGTTGGTACTTTTAAGCGCTTTAATAATGGCTCGTTTCTCAATCTCATCCAAATCAAACACTTCCTTAACATCGTCCATTTCCAGCTCTTCATCAATCGGCTTTAACCCTGCAAAAGTGAATTCGTTTAGGGTTAGCCTATCGCTATCGGAAAGAATTATTGCCCGTTCAACCATATTGCGGAGTTCACGCACATTGCCAGGGAAAGGATAGTTTAGTGCAGCTGATATCACCTTGGAATCGATTCCGGAAATCTTTTTATTTAATTTTTTGCTTAAATAATCGGTATAGTACTTTAAAAGTATAGGAATATCCTCGGTACGCTCGCGCAGGGGCGGTATGTAAATTTCAAAAGAATTTATTCTGAAATATAGGTCGTTACGAAATTTATTCATCTCTATCAAATCTGCAATATTCTGATTTGTAGCAGCTATAATGCGAACATCGATGGGGATATCGCTAATGGCACCAAGCCTACGAATTTTTCTATCCTCAAGCACCCGAAGGAGTTTGCTCTGCATGTTGGGCTGCATATCAACAATCTCATCCAGAAAAAGTGACCCTCCATTTGCAACCTCAAACCAACCTGCCTTATCCTCGTTGGCGCCTGTGAAAGCACCCTTTTTATGCCCAAAAAACTCGCTCTCGAAAAGGGTTTCGGGAATTGCGGAACAGTTCACGGCATGAAAATAGCTATCGCGCCGTGTGCTGAGGTAATGAATGCCCCTAGCCACCAATTCTTTACCCGTTCCACTTTCGCCCGTAATAAGCACCGACGTATTTTCGACCTGCGCCACCTTTCGCATCAAATCCATTACTTGCTGAATGGCCTTGCTTGTCCCAATAATCTCATAACCAAAATTATCTCTAAGATCTTTAGATACCAGCTCATAAGATTTGTTAACCTCGCTGAGCTTATGGGCTAAATTGATAAAACGACGGGTGCGCCTTATGGCAGCCTTCATATCCAAGAGCCTGAATGGCTTGGGAAAGAATTCAACTGCACCCATCCGCATGGCTTGTATAACAGCATCCATATCGCCATGGCCAGTTATCATGATAACCTCAATATCGGGGTACAGCTGTTTAACCTTCTCGAGCACAGCGAATCCATCCATCTCGGGCAAACGCAGATCGAGAATTAGCACATCAACGTGCAGCTTCTCGAGTATTTTAAAGGCTTCTGATGGCCTATCGGCAGCATTAACGGTAAATGATTCGTTCTCGAGGAATTCGCTAATCTCGTCTCTAAAAACCTTCTCGTCGTCGAGTATAAGTATGCTCAGTGATTCCATATTTATGATTTAGGGACTTTAACATCAAATTTGGTGTACTCCCCCTCCTTTGATTCAACTGTGATCTCGCCAAGGATATCCTTAACAAAGCCATAGGCGATGGCAAGGCCCAGGCCTGTGCCCTTGTCGACCTTTTTGGTGGTGTAAAAAGGATCGAAAATCTTCTCCATATCCTTTGGTTTTATTCCCACACCATTATCGCGTATTGTGATGCAAACAAAAGTGGAGTCTTGCCACGTTGAGACCTCGATTTGTTTTACGTATGATTTATCGGCTATGCTCTCTTTATCATCTACAGCAAACTTAGCATTGCTTATCAAATTTAGCACTACTTGCTCCATCTTGAACTTATCGGCAATAACCTTTTCCAAATTAGGCGTTAAATTTACCTCCAGGTCGATATTATGATTTGCAAATTGGGTACTAATCATGATTAGGGTATTATTTACCACTTCGTTGAGACAAATACGCTCGAATGATGCGGGTTTATGCGAACGTGAAAAGGTGCGGGTATGTTCAATAATCCTTTTTATTCTATCAACATTTTCGAACATTAGGTTTACCTTGTCCTTTAAATAGTCGTTGGAGAGGTTGTTTTCGGCCAGCCTTATAAGGATATTATCGAGCCCCATAGATAGCCCACCAAGGGGTTGGTTTA
>DDWD01000216.1 GCA_002345825.1 Bacteroidales bacterium UBA2295 | reverse complement strand
GCTGAGTATGATGCTGCCAAAGAGGCACAGGGAATGCTTGAAATGCGCATTGCCAAGCTTGAGGATGCCATAGCCCAGGCAAGGGTTATTGATGAGTCGAAAATTGATACCGACAAGGTTCAGATTCTAAATAAAATAAAAATTAAGAATTTGGCCAACAACACTATTATGCAGTACACCCTGGTTCCCGAAAGTGAGGCTAATATTAAGGAGGGACGATTGTCTGTTGGTACTCCCATAGCCCAGGCTTTGCTTGGTAAGAAAAAAGGTGAAAAGGTTGAGGTGAGTATCCCATCAGGAATTGTCACCTTCGAAGTTATAGATATCTCAAGGTAAATACAAAGGTTTGGCCTATGGCAACAATATTCTCTAAAATTGCAGCTGGCGAAATTCCCTCGTATAAAATTGCTGAGGATGAGCGTTACTTTGCCTTTCTTGATATTAACCCTTTGGCCAAAGGGCATACGTTGGTAATCCCCAAAAAGGAGATCGATTATATTTTTGATGTGGATGACGACACCCTAGCCGGTATGATGTTATTTGCCAAGCGCGTTGCCATTGCTATCGAGAAAGCGGTTCCTTGCAAGCGTATTGGCGTTGCTGTGCTTGGACTTGAGGTGCCTCACGCACACATTCATCTTGTGCCGCTTAATCAGGAGTCCGATATTAGCTTCTCAAAACCACGCGTTAAACTTACAAACGAGGAGTTTGCTGACCTTGCACAACGTATTGCTGAGGCAATGTAGCAACAGGCAAATTACTATCAGTATACAGAGCAGCTATTTAGCTGCTCTTTTTGTTTACTGTAAGGGTATTTTTTATTACATTTGGTTCAATTAGCAAATGTAACTGATACCCAAACCTAAAGCGTAATGCTGGTTAAAACCTATGGAAGTGCTGTACACGGCATAAAGGCAACTACCATCACCATTGAGGTTAGCGTAAGTCAGGGCATTAATTTTTTCCTTGTTGGCCTGCCCGATAATGCCGTTCGCGAAAGTCAGCAACGAATTGCCACCGCCTTTGAATCCATTAGGCAGAAAATGCCCAAAAAAAGAGTGGTGATAAATATGGCTCCTGCTGATATCCGAAAAGAGGGCGCTGCTTACGACCTGCCCCTTGCCGTTGGCATTATGGCCGCATCCGAAGTGATCAAATCCGACGAGTTGCCCGAGTACGTAATTATGGGCGAACTATCCCTCGATGGTTCTGTAAAGCCAATAAAGGGAATTCTACCCATTGCCATACAGGCCAGGGAGGAGGGCTTTAAAGGGCTAATTGTTCCTAACGATAACGCCCGCGAGGCTGCCGTGGTTAATGATGTTGAGGTGTTTGGCGTTGATAATTTAGGGCAAGTGGTTGATTTTTTTAATGGCAATTTAGACCTAAAGCCTGTTGTTGTTGATACCAGAGCGGAGTTTACCCAGCACGCCAACGAGTACGAGGTCGATTTTTCCGATGTAAAAGGTCAGGAGAATGTGAAGCGCGCCTTTGAGGTTGCTGCGGCCGGTGGGCACAACCTGATTATGATAGGAGCTCCTGGTGCTGGCAAAACTATGCTGGCCAAACGTTTACCCTCCATTATCCCTCCTTTAACGCTTCGCGAAGCGCTTGAAACCACTAAGATACATTCAGTTGCAGGTAAGATTGATAGAGATACCTCGTTGATGACCCGCAGGCCATTCCGTAGCCCCCATCACACGATATCGGATGTAGCTTTAGTTGGAGGAGGAACATATCCCCAGCCTGGCGAGATTTCGCTGGCGCATAACGGAGTGCTGTTTCTCGATGAGCTGCCTGAGTTTAAGCGTACTGTGCTCGAGGTGATGCGCCAACCTCTCGAGGACAGGGTAATCACAATTTCTAGGGCTAAGTTTTCTGTTGAATACCCTGCATCCTTTATGCTTGTCGCATCTATGAATCCTTGTCCCTGTGGATATTATAACCATCCCGAAAGGGAATGTGTTTGCTCCCCCGGGGTAGTACAAAAATATCTGAATAAAATTTCGGGGCCTTTGCTCGATCGAATAGATATTCATATCGAGGTTGTGCCTGTTCCCTTCGAGAAGCTAGCTGAATCACCTCCTGCTGAAAACTCGTCGTGTGTTCGCGAGAGAGTTGTAAAGGCTCGTCAGGTGCAGGAGGAGCGATTTATTGAGTGGAAGGGGATATATTGCAATGCGCAAATGACGAGCAAGTTGATTCGTAAGTTTTGTGTATTAGATGACGCTGGTACAGCATTGCTTAAAAATGCAATGGAAAGGCTTGGCCTATCGGCCCGAGCTTACGATAGGATACTTAAAGTATCGCGCACCATTGCCGACTTAGAAAGTAGCCAAAGCATAAAACCTGAGCATATTGCCGAAGCAATTCAGTATCGTAGCCTCGACAGGGATACTTGGGCAGTATAAATGTACTTTTACGTTCACACATAAGCTTAAACTGCACTGTAAACCCCATGAAATCATATATAGCAATACGAAGTTTGTTGATTCCCTTCTTTACGTCTCTATTAATACAATATGGAGTTGCTCAAGAAGGGAATCCTTTCCTCTCGCACTATAGCCTTCCCGAGGGAATTAGCAACCAGAATTGGGGCTTTGTGCAGGGCGATAATGGGATAATGTATGTTCTCAATCGAAAAGGTATTTTTTCTTTCGACGGGTTACAGTGGGATAATCTGGGTATACAGGGTCGACCTATAGCTTTGGCCTATAGCAAAAATGTGTTTTTTTGTACCGACAGAGGGGTAGGGTACGTTCAGCAAACGCCCGAAGGCAATTTCTCTCAGCACCTTTTGCTTGAGTCGGACGATGTAAACTATTTCCACAAGTTTAGCGAGCTACCCGATGGGCTATTTGTCATCTCACCAACTACAATCTGTAAGATTACCACGCACCCCACCATAGCCATTGATACGCTATATTTTGATGATAGCCCTGAGGTGTTTATCTCAGATTTTTTTGAGCTTAACGGAAATACTTTTCACGTAAAGAATCGAGCGCTTATATACCGGAATAAGCCCGATGGGGGGTACGAGTTGTTGGCCGGATTGCCCATCGGAATTGATATGACTTACTCCTTTATCCATGGTAACTATGCATACTTTGGCTCAACCAACAACACACTTTATCGGTTCAATGGCGAAAGGTTGTTGGATGTTAACATTAAGGATCAGGATTACATCACGGCAAGTATTCCTACCAGTGGTACTTCGGTAGATCATGATCGCTTTGCCCTTGCAACCCTCAATGGCGGTTGCGTGGTGATTAACGCGAGCGATGGCAGCACATCTTATACCTTAAATTATCTCAATGGTTTGCCCGATGATGAGATATACTCTTTGGGTAAAGATAATGATGGTGGTCTTTGGCTATCGCATGGGATGGGCATTTCACGGGCCGATTTGGATATTCCTGTTAAGTCGTATGGGCACTATCGGGGTTTGAGTGGCAATATCCTTTCGTCTGTAATTTATGGCGATAAGCTATACGTTGGCAGCAGCGAGGGCCTGTACCCGCTCGATGAGAAGCGCGATTATAAGGCCATCAGTGTTGCCGTGAAACCAACCCCCAAGAAAACTGTCCCCAAGGAGGAACCCAAACCCAAGGAGGCTGAAACCATTGAAGAGAAAAAGCGGGGGTTCCTATACCGCCTCTTTAATCGTCGCTCAAAAGATAGCGAAGATAAGGATATTCAATCGGATGACATTGCCGAGAGCCAACAAGCTGGACAGCCAAAAGAGCATACACCCAAGCGCCGGACAATTTATCAACTTCAGTCCGTTTCGCATGAGTTCAATAAAGTGAAGGGAGTTCTAGGAAAGGTAAAGCAGCTAATAGTTTATAATGGTAAGCTGTATGCGGCTTCCAACTTTGGTCTTTTTGAGATAGATGGCAGTAAGGTTAAGCATATAGTTAAGGATTTAAATATCTCTTTTGTTGATATTCTTCCCAATAGTGAAAAAAGGTTCATAATAGGAGCCGATGGCGGTGCATATATTGTAGGCTTTTCGAAGGGTGGTTGGAAGCGAACAACCATATTGCAGGCCGACAATCTGCTTATTGCTAGCGCTATTCAACTTGATGCGAACCGCTTCCTCCTCACCAACGAGTTTGATGTGCTATTGGCAACGCGTAAAGAATCAACATATGAGATTGAAGAGGTTCCTATCCCTAACATCGAGAGCAACGATCCTGTTGTGCGATGGTTGAACGATAATCCCTATGTGCTTTGCTCAAGCGGCGCTTTTGCCTTTGATTCTGAAAACGATACGCTTATTGAAGCAGCAAGCATTCCGGTAGTTGGGTATTCGTCGTTAATTTTTAATCAACCCAATTGCACTTGGTTAAAGAATGATGGCCAATGGCAATTATTCCCCTCATCAAAGCAGGGGTCAACCGTTAAGCCTGGTTATATTAACCTGCTCGACCATCCAAACTATATTCATATTCAGGGTGATTCTAGCTTGCTTGTAATCAATGGGTTTTCACAAATTTATAAAATTGACTTTAGTCGTGATGCTTTAGCAGACGACTCTTTGGGGATTTTTTTTAAAAGCATCAGGGACAGAGAGGGCAGCCTTCTTCGCCATAAAAATATTGAACTTACCTATTCCAATAACTCAGTTCGAGTTAAGATTAGTGCTCCTTCCTATGTAAAAGAGGGTTCGGTTAAATTCCAATATAAAATTGAGGGGCTAATGGATGACTGGGCTCAATGGAGCAGCGATCCATCTATACAGTTCCCTTTCCTCCCCCCTGGAAATCATACTATTTACATTAGAGCAAGAGATGTGCTGGGTAATGTTAGCCCAATGCTTGACTTTTCAATAGTGGTAAAACCTCCTTTCTGGCAAACCATATGGTTTTACATTCTCTGTGGAGTGACTGCTTTGATTCTGTTTGCGGCAATTATTAAAGTCCGAGAACGAAGCCTCAGGCGAGAGAAAGAGGTTCTGGAGCAAAAGGTACGGGAGCGGACAAAAACCATTGAAGAGCAAAAGGAAATTCTCAGGCAGCAGCGCGACGACCTTGAGGTGTACAACAAGGAAATCTTGCAACAAAAGGCAGAGATTGAGGCTCAGCGCGACGAGATTGAAGCACAGCGCGATCAAATATTTAAGCAGAACGAGGAAATAACGCAGAGCATAGCTTATGCGCGCAGAATTCAGTCGGCAGTTATGCCCTCCAACGAAATCATCGGTGAAATCTTACCACGCTATTTTATCCTTTTTCGTCCACGTGATATTGTTAGTGGTGATTTTTATTGGATTGGGCAAAAGGATGGGTTAACTATTGTAGTGGCAGCCGATTGTACGGGACATGGCGTTCCAGGTGCTTTTATGAGTATGATGGGCGTTTCGTTTATAAATGATATTGTTAATGTTGATGGTGTTGTAAGCCCCAATCTAATTTTGGAGAATTTGCGACAAAAAATCATTACAACCCTTTGGCAAACAGGTAAGGAAGGTGAGTCGCAAGATGGAATGGATATGGCCGTTTGTGTATACAGCAAAGATATGCGTCAGGTACAGTTTTCGGGGGCATACAACCCGCTGTATATTATCAGGAGTGGTGAGCTGATCGAATACAAGGCCGATAAGATGCCTGTTGGTGTGCATCCTAAGCAAGATTTAGTCTTTTCTACCCATACTATAGATCTGTTGCCAGGCGATAATTTATACATATTCTCCGATGGCTTTGTCGATCAGTTTGGTGGCCCCGATGGGCGAAAGTTTATGACTAAACCATTCAAACAGCTACTAATTAGTCTGGAGGGTTTACCCCCAGCCGAGCAGCGCAATGCCCTTGAAGATGCCCTCGATAAATGGCAAAACGCATTCGACCAGGTTGATGATGTGCTAATTATTGGGATTCAGGTCAGCTAAGGACTGCGCTGCGATCAGTTAAACTATTCTTAACATGCTTTGTTTAAGTAGGTGAATTATTCCTAAAACAAAAGTTATGAAGACTAGAAACCTTTTACTGCTGATTTTTATCTTTTCAATAGCCCTATCTACTCAGGCTCAAATTACCAATGCAACAGTTTCGGGACTTGTTTCGGATAAAAACACTAGTGAGCCTTTACCCTATGTGAATATAACGGTTACAACTATTGAGGAGCAGTTTGTAACTGGTACCATCACCGATGATAACGGGGCTTTTGTCCTCGATAATCTAGCCACTGGCGATTACAATGTAAAAGTATCGTACATTGGCTACTCGGATGAGAACTTGCCCCTGCATGTAGGAAGGCTTAATCAGTTCCTCGATATGGGTAAAATCTCAATTGCCGAATCATCAACAGATATTGAGGGGGTTACCGTAACCGCAACCAGGGTTGAGGTAGCATCGAAAATGGATAAAAAATCATTTACTGTTGACGATAACCTAAGCCAGCAGGGCGGATCGGTACTTCAGGTTATGCAGAATTTGCCTGGCGTTACTGTCGATAGGGAAGGCAAAATATTTCTCCGCGGAAGCGATAAGGTAACCATTCTAATTGATGGCAAGCAAACGGCCATTACCGGAATGGGCGCACAGTCGGGGCTCGATAATATTCCTGCATCGGCCATTGAGTCGGTTGAGATTATAAACAATCCATCGGCTCGTCACGATGCTAGCGGAATGGCAGGCATTGTAAATATCATCTTTAAAAAAGATCAGGAGTACGGTTTTAACGGCAAGGCTGGGCTAACACTTGGGGTTGGCTCATTAACACAGAAAAATGAAAGTTTCGATGGTATTAGAGACCAGTACGCATTTACCCCAAAAATAAATCCATCATTCTCGGTAAATTACAAAAAGGATAAGTATAACGTTTTTGCTCAGGCCGACTTGCTTTACCATAAGCAGATGATGAAAAACGAGTTTACGCTCCGCAGCTATAGCGATGGCGAAACCGTGTATCAGCAGTTTCTGGAGAACAGAACGCAGCCAATTTACAATATCAAAACGGGTATCGATTTTAACCCAAACAAAAGGAACTCGTTTACTTTTTCGGCGCTTTTTAACTATCGCGAGTACACCGATCTTGGCGATATTCCATACAATAATACCAGTGGCGACAGGATTCGCCTTTGGCAGTACTACGAAAACGAGGTGAACCAAACGCTTTTTGCCACAGTAACTCACAAGCATTCGTTTACACAGCCTGGCCATAGCTTGGTGTCGTCGTTTAACTACTCGTTCCGGCGTAAGGATGAGCTGTTTTACTTCACCAACAATTTGTACAACCCAAA
>DDWD01000136.1 GCA_002345825.1 Bacteroidales bacterium UBA2295 | reverse complement strand
AGAAAAAGCCCTTGGCCGGGTTGTATCTTTTTTCGGTGCTTATATCCTCAAGGATATAGTAGTAAATGCCTTGAGGTAATTCATTTCCGTAGTAGTTGTTGCCATCCCATTTAATTATGTTGCCTTCGTACTCATAAACCAAAGCCCCTGTTCGCGAAAAAACCTTGAACGACAATTTATTTGTTCCGGCTGTTTCTACTTTAAAGTAGTTGTTATTTGCCCCCCCCGGAGTAAATACATTGGGAATATTTTCAAAATCAACCCTATCGTTTCCAAAAACAGGTAGTAGTTCAATAATTTTAGTGTATGCAGCTGTATCCAGAGGCGCTGAGATGTCAAAAACTTTTAAAGAGATTTCGTATGCACCACCATCGGGGAATGTGTAGTAAACATTGGGATACTGGCCTAGGCTTGGGTCGGCTAAATCAAAATCGACTTCTGGTCTTGGTACCATTTTTTCATCAAAATCCCAGAAAAATCTAAGGTTTCCAAGCATTTCAATGGAATTTTCCTGTATGTTTTGAGAACTTTCCATTACTCTTTTAAATGTGGCTAGTTCATTAAGTTCCTTATCGAAAGTTACGCTGAAATGAGCCCGTTTGGGGTATATCGTTATGGTTTGCGTGAGCAAATCAGCAGGGGTGCTACAGCTGCCACCAGTGGCAATGTAGTAAAGGGTTACCTCAATGCTCTCAGGTGCCTCTTCAAAAACGTATATCTCGTTGGTGACAAGAGTTTCAGCGGTTACATCGAACTCAAACCTGCAAAATTCGAATCCATCGGGCAGATGAGGTGTGAATTCGAGGGTATCGGGGGTATCGCTGGCCGAATCGTACTGCCCAGTCAATGTGTAGGTTAACGATTGTGCGCTAAGATTTATTGAACCGAGGCTTAATACTAAGAGCGTGATTGTGATTACAAGTTTGAAACCTTTTTGCATAACTGCTCAAATTTTTAGTGTAAATATAGTAAAAGCCCTATAACAGGTATTAAATTTTCTCGGTTAATTTACGCACCACCCTAAAATTATTGAAAAACTCCTTGGCAAAAACTCTTAACACAGTGTATCCCGGAATGGCTAAAAGCATTCCAAGAATCCCGCTAAGGCTACCCGCTATCAGCAGAACGATGAATATTTCGAGCGGATGCGCATGCACGCTACTTGAAAAGATTAGGGGTTGAAATAGAAAATTATCGATAAGTTGAACCGAAACGAATACTAGGGTCATAAACATAAGCATGGGTAGCATCTCGCTGGCAAAATGCATGTCTAAATTGGTTGCTACGCCAATTATTAGGCCTAGCGCTGTGCCAATAATTGGGCCAACGTAGGGGATTACATTTAAAACGCCCCTGAAAAGCCCAATAACAATGGCTGTGTTAAAGGGTAACCCAACAATCAGGAGCCCTACGGTATCGAGAATCATTATTCCAGTACTCTGTAAGACGATCCCGATGAAGTATCGGCGCAGCAGATTATTGATACTCCTGAGGGCATGGCGAATGTTTTTCTCAAATTTCTCAGGGAAAAGGATTGTTACCCCGTTAAAAAATAGGCCCTCATCTTTTAAAAAGAAAAAGGTGATGAAGGATATTGAAAACGCTGCTATGGCTAGGTTACCAATAATGTTAGCCGTTGAACTAAAGAAATCTGTAACAATACCTACATTTATTATCCCGCTTACCTTTTCGACCAAATACTCCTTAATGGAAAAACCATGAGCCGAAGCCGGAAGGTATTCCTTAATAAACTCATCGATACTCTCCAGAGGCTTGTTGAAATTCGATACCATGCTGGGCACGTTTACGGTGCTTAAGTCGTTTATCTGACTTATTACCAGTGGAATCATAACCCGAAAGAAGAGAACAAAGAGGCCCCAAAGCGCGAGTAAAGCTACAGCAGCCCCAAGGGCTTTCGGAGGGTGCCAATTTTTAATCTTTAGGCTGCAAATGATATCGACAATAGGTTTACCCATAAGGGAAAGCACAGCCGAAACAATTACGTAGCTTACAATGCTGCTAAAGTACCAAAGCAAAAATATTACGATGGCCAAACCTGTAGCAATAATAATATATCGGGCAAGTTTATTCATAGCTCATACATTTCAAAATTTAGATCACCAACCGGATTTAAATGGTTACGTAAAATTAGTTGTTTTGATTGAGAAAAGCATCAAATGCGAAAGGATAAAAGCAAATCTAGCTTTTCCGAGATTTTTTTAATGGTATTAAAGATAAATGTGGTTTCCAAATAACCCCAAAACTATCATAGGGGCAACAAATCAGCAGCTTAACCTTTTGTGAAAATGCTCGTTAAACCAAAGTTCCTTATCAATATCAAAAGCACGTTCAATTACACATATATTAAAGTAAATCAATGTTAAACGATTTTTTACTAACTCACAAGGGCGAACTGGCTGCCCTCATTACTGCCTTTTTCTGGACTATTACCGCGTTGGCGTTCGAGTCGGCAGGGAAAAAGATAGGTTCACTTCAGGTTAACCTAATAAGGCTGACCATGGCGTTTATTTTCCTAAGCATTTACTCCTGGATTGTGCGTGGAGTAATTTTCCCAACCGACGCCAGCGTACACAACTGGGTTTGGCTTTCCATCTCAGGATTGGTGGGTTTTGTGCTGGGCGATTTGGTTCTTTTTCAAGCATATGTTGTGGTGGGTGCTCGAATATCGATGCTAATTATGGCTTTAGCGCCTGGTGTAGCTGCACTTATTGGCTGGATCTGGCTTGGCGAAACGGTTACGCTTAAGCAGGGCATAGCTATGCTGCTTACCTTTTTGGGTATTGCACTTGTTATACTTCGTCGGGAGATTCATGACCCTGAACGACCAAAAGCCCGTCGTAAGGTGCAGTTCTCATATCCTATTGCTGGTTTGCTCCTTGCCTTTGGTGGAGCAGTGGGGCAGGGCGGTGGCTTGGTGCTTAGCAAGTACGGTATGGCCGACTACGATGTATTCTCGGCAGTGCAAATCCGCGTGCTTACTGGGGTAGTAGGTTTTGCGATGATTTTCACCCTTTTAGGTAGATGGAAGAAGCTGACAGAGTCGCTGAAAAATAGAAAAGCTATGGGTCGAACATCCATTGGTGCATTCTTTGGCCCCTTCCTGGGCGTGTCGTTCTCGCTATGGGCGGTAAAGTTTACTTCTACGGGCGTTGCATCGGCACTGATGTCCATTGTACCAGTGCTAATAATTCCTTTCTCGGTATTGATAATGAAGGAGAGGTTCAACCCAAAGGAACTTTTAGGTGCATTTGTTACTATCCTAGGGGTATTCCTTTTCTTTATGTAGCGTTAAATCGCTTTACCAAAAACCTTACTGCAAAACCAATTGCAAGTAACGCTACCCCCGAGATAATTACGTTTAGGGGTAGCGATATCGACATAGCAATACATCCCACAAGACCAAGGTAGGGAATTGCCTTGCTGTACAGCTGTTGTGGCTTTGGTTGCCTTATGGCGGCAATATTTGTAATGCCGTAATACAGCAAAATGGTAAATGTGGCAGCCCGCACAACGAACTCAAATGTTCCCAGTATAGTTACTGCCAGTATTACCGCACTTGTTAATAGAATGCCGATATGCGGTACCGATGTTTTGCTGTGTATTTTCTCAAAAAAATGGGGTAGGTCGCTGCGTCGGCCCATGGCCAAAAGCATGCGGCTAATCCCAAGTATTTGGCTTAGCAAAACGCCCAGCATGGCGGTTGATGCTCCAATGGTGATTATTACGCTAATTGCGGGTGCGCTCATCGCCTCCGATGCCACTTGCAGTGGCGATTTGCTTTGCGCCATACCCTCGGCACCAATGGCGCCTGTAGCAACAACGGAAACAGCTGCGTAAAGCACAATGGCGATGATAATTGTAATTATTACAGCACGTGGGATGGTTTTCTTGGGTTCCACCACCTCTTCGGCCAAGGTGGCTATACGCGCGTATCCAGTAAAGGCAAAGAAAAGGATGGCTGTTGATTCGGCAATCCCCAGAACTCCAAACGGAGCAAATGGAGTAAAGTTGCTTGCCCTAACGGAGCCAATTCCACCTACAACAAAATAGATTAATGAAAGTAGGGTCACAAGCACAATAACTAAATTTATTGCTCCCGCCTTCTTTATTCCCACAAGATTTGCAATGGTAAGTAGTACCACGGCGGCAATCGAATAGGTAATGGGAGAAAGCGCAGGTACCAGCTGATAAAAGTAACTGCCAAATCCAATGGCCACAATGCCTGCAGCCGATAGTTTACTTATAATAAACATCCAGCCTGCCGAAAAACCAAACGATGGATTTAGTAGTTGGTAACCATATTCGTACGTCCCTCCCGATTGTGGGTAAACAGCTGCCAGCTGGGCAGAGCTAAGCCCGTTAAAGGAGGCAATTAGCCCAGCTATCATCAGCCCAACAATAAACGATGCCCCCGATACCCCTGCGGCTACGCCAGTAACCACAAATATCCCGGCACCAATAATGGCTCCAAGTCCAACGCCAATGGCATCGTTTAGTCCTAATACTCGCTTTAAACTATTTGGTTTGCTCATATTTGTGCATGTTTCTCTTTCGAATGATATTTATGTATTGCTTGTTATTGTTTTATCCCTGTTGTATATACAATTGTTAACTCCCTATTAGCATTTGCCATTTGACTGTTTTGAAATTGGTTTGTATCGAAAACAATCTACCTATTTGTATTGTTTGCTCAAAGTGTATGGATTTGTGAACTTAGCTTGTGTAAGCCGCATCCACCAATAATATTTACATCCATATGTGAAAAATCCCTTACCTTTGGTAGGTGTATGCAATTAAACCTATTGTAAGCAATGTCCATCAAACCATAAGCTAAAAACTAAAAATCAATTCAAATAATTAACTAACATCATTATGAAAAAAATCTTTAGAAACCTTTGGTTGCTTGGGATGCTGGCGTTTATGCCATTCATCTCCAATGCCTACGAGGATGCGCGGATGATGCGTTACCCCGACATCAATGGCAACCAGATTGTATTTGTTTATGCTGGCGATATTTGGACCGTGGACGCTAATGGTGGCGATGCGCGGCAGCTTACCTCGCATAAAGGGCTTGAACTATTCCCCAAAATTTCGCCCGATGGCAAGTGGATTGCCTTTTCGGCCGAGTACAGCGGTTCGCGCCAAGTGTACATTATGCCTTCGCAGGGTGGTACGCCTCAGCAGCTTACCTACTACAACGATGTGGGCGAGATGCCTCCACGTGGCGGTTACGACTACGTAGTGCTGGGCTGGACCCCCGACAGCAAAAAGGTTTTCTTTCGTGCCAATCGCACCCCCTACGGCGACCGTATGGGCAAGTACTTCACCATTAGTATCGAAGGTGGGCTAGAGGAGGAACTACCCATACCACACGGCGGTTTTGCCGACCTTTCGCCCGATGGCAAAAAGGTTGTATTTACTTACATCGACAGGGAGTTCCGCACATGGAAACGATACAAGGGAGGCCGTGCATCGAACCTTTGGATATATGATCTGGAGAAGAATAACTCCGAGGAGATTACCGATTTTAAAGGAACCGACCATATTCCAACTTGGTATGGTAGCAAAATCTACTACGCCTCCGATAAAGACATGTGGCTAAATATCCATAGCTACGATGTGAATACTAAGGAGATTAAGCAGATAACCACTCACGAAAAGTTTGATGTGATGTGGCCCAGCGGAACCAATGGCCAGCTAGCTTACGAGGTGGGTGGACATTTATATAAGCTGAACCTTGATACTGAGAATACGGAACGGGTGAAGGTGAATATTAGGTATGACAACCCCAACACATTACCTTATCACAAAAATGTGAAGGATGATATCCATAGTTCTGCCATTTCGCCCACAGGAAACCGCGTGCTTTTCGATGCCCGTGGCGATATTTTCTCAGTTCCTGCTGGCGATGGAACAACATACAACCTAACCAACACACAGGGCGTGCGCTCGGTTTATCCAAAGTGGTCGCCCGATGGCAAGTGGATTGCATACTATTCTGATGAAACTGATGAGTACGAAGTTTACCTACTCGAGAATAAGGAGAATGCTACGCCAAAGCAGATTACAAAAAAATCGAAAGGTTGGAAATACCCTGCTACGTGGTCGCCCAACAGCAAGATGCTAGTTTTCTTCGATAGGTCGATGAAGCTTCAGCTGCTCGATGTTGAGTCGGGAAAACTAACCGTTATTGATACTCCAACCTCCGACGAAATTCGTGGTTATAACTTTTCACCCGATTCGCGTTGGATAACCTATACCAAAAATGGGCCCAACGATCAGGGTGCTATCTGGGTTTATAATGTTGAAAACAAAAAAACACAGCAGCTAACCGATAATACTTTTAGCGATAGCAACCCAGTTTTTTCCACTTGCGGTAACTACATCTTCTTTGCCTCAAATCGCGATTTTAACCTCAACTTCTCCGATTTTGAGTTCAACTACTTGTATAGCAATGCTACGCGCCTTTACGCCATTGCCCTTCGTAACGATAGCCCCCGCTTGTTTGAACCCAAGGAAACGGTTGAACCTACTGGAAATGAAGAGAAAAAGGATGAGCCTAAAAGTGATGTTGCTGTTACCATCGATTTTGATGGGGCGAACCAGCGAATTATGGCTTTTCCATTATCGTCGGGTAGCTACTGGAACTTGCAACCCGTAGAGAATGGTTTGGTGTACTTCAACGACGAGGGAATGCAGCGTTACAATGTGAAGGAGCAGAAAAATGAGCTAATCATGGCCGGAATCCGTGGTGCAACCGTCACGGCCGATGGAAAGAAATTCCTGTACCAAAACCGTGGCGATTACGGGGTGGCATCGCTTGCTCCAAACCAATCGGCAGGAGCAGGTAAACTCGATCTTAGCAATATGGATATGCGCATTGAACCCCGCAAGGAGTGGGAGCAAATTTTTGTTGATGGCTGGCGTATCTTCCGCGACTTCTTCTATGTTACCAACCTGCACAATGTCGATTGGGATGGCTTCCGCCAGAAGTATGGCGAGATGTTGCCATACCTTAATCATCGATTCGATTTAGATTATATTTTTGGCGAGCTCATTGCCGAAACCAATACAGGACATGCTTACGCCAACTATGGCGATTTTGAACGTGTTACCCGTGTTGAGACCGGATTGCTTGGTGCCAAGCTTGCTGCCGATACCCGGAGTAAGCGTTATATCATCAGTAAGATTTACGAAGGCGAAAACTGGAATCCTGCTCGCCGTTCACCACTTACTGAGCAGGGGATTGAAATAAAAGAGGGCGAATTTATTATCCAAATTGATGGCGAGGATGTAACAACAAGCCAAAATCCCTATAAATTTCTAGAGAACAAGGTGGGTAAAGCCGTTCGCTTAACCGTAAATAGCAAGCCTACAACGCAGGGCGCACGTACCTACACCATTAGGCCAATCTCAAGCGAGCAGGAGCTAATGTATCTCGATTGGGTGAATACACGCCGCGCTATGGTCGATAAGCTGTCGGGTGGTCGTATTGGCTACATGCACGTACCCAACACAGCCATTGAGGGTAACCGTGAGCTGCATCGTGGTATGTATGCATACCATCATAAGGATGCGCTTATTATCGACGAGCGTTTCAATGGCGGTGGATTTATCCCCGACCGTATGGTTGAGCTGCTTAATCGCGAAACCCACGCCCATTGGCATAGAGCAGGCCTCAAAGATCCTATGCGAACCCCAGGTGTAGCGCATGATGGGCCAAAGGCAATGCTTATTAACCAGTACGGTTCGTCGGGTGGCGATGCTTTCCCCTACTTTTTCCGTCAGAAAAACTTGGGCACCATTATCGGCTCGCGCACTTGGGGCGGTTTGGTTGGTATGAGTGGCAACGCCTCACTAATGGATGGTGGCTACATTGCCGTGCCACGTTTTGGGATTTACAACGAAAAGGGTGAATGGATAATTGAGGGTGTTGGTGTTTATCCCGATATTGAGGTGATAGATGAACCGCATAAAGTTGCCAAAGGTCAGGATCCATCGCTGGAGAAAGCGGTTGAGGTGCTGCTTAAGCAGCTTGAGGAAAATCCGCCTAAAAAGTGGCCAGTACCTGCCGATCCCGACCGCAGCGGTTGGATTGAGGTGGAGATACAGTAAACCTTTTATATAAGTAGCAGAATGCCCCGAAAGTGTTTTCGGGGCATTTTTGTTTGCTATGAAAAAACTATTTTAGTTTTACTAAACACTTAGGATTCAGTTGTAACGTGAAGGTTGCTGAGCTCGTCGAAGCAACCTTGTGGTGATTATCATAGCTACTAGAAAATAAAAATTAAACAGTTTCTAAGAGTCTAAACTTACTTTTTCTTCCCAAAGTAGTAATGTAGGCTTAGCCCGCCATATCCCCCAAACTTATTCTCATCGCGCACCATTGTGCCTCTTTGTTTGTTGGTCTTGAAGTAAAGGCCTGTTTCAACGGTAATGCCAAGGTTTCGTTTCTCTAGATTTGGAAAAATCTCAATGCCAACAGGGATATTGAACCCCCAGTCGAAGTAGTTCTGGCTATCGTACTTTTGGAAGTTCATAATACCTCCCAAGCCAACGTAAAAGTTGGAGTTTTCGGTTCTAAAGAACCTTCGGTTTACAATTAGGTTGGTTTCAGCTCGCCTGTAAATATGCGAAGCGTTAAACCCATAGCCTTGTCTAAAAATCAACCCATAATCTTTCAAGGGACTGGTAGTAAGTGATAGGTTCAGAGGTTGAACATCTTCGCTAAAGGTAATAACCCCTCCAACTCCTAGTTGGGCGTGCGAAAGCGATGAAAACGCTAGCAAAAGTGCTGTGAATAATAATGTTTTTTTCATACGGGTTTAGTATTTGTGTAATCAAATTTAAATCTATGTTTTAACAAATTTTGGTTGAGTTAACGTTCAGCAACACTGTTTAACTGTTTTTTGTTTTTCCTCACCCAAGTGTTAATGGTGGTTAACAGAAGGGCCGTATTTTAGGCGTAGTTTTAGCTAATGGGGCTTGTGGAGTGCTATTTCTTACCTACCCTCTTTTGCAAATAATCAATAAACCTATTCGAATAATAGCTTGCTGTAGCGTTATGCTGGTTGAGTATTTTAATTTAGATATTTTGCTTGTACCTTGTTCCACAAACAGAGTAATATCAAAAATCAAAAACTATGAATAGAATATTGAGATCAATTCCGAAAATGAGCATTGGCACCATTGCTGCAATTGCGCTTATTATTTTGCCATTACTAGCCGTTGCGCAGCAACGACTTTCGTTTTCCCCAGCAACAAAGAATTCTTACACATTACCTACAGCCACAAGTGCATCTTTATCTGCTAAGGCAATCACTTTAAGTGCTGCGGGTTCCGTTGAGATTATTGGCACACCATCTGCAACACGAGATGGTTCGGGTAACATTCATATAGTTTATGTCGATAAAACATCAGGTAATCAGGCGGTTCTAAGGTATTTGCGCCAAAGGGGCTCCGCTTGGGAATCGGCTGAGATTGATAGGTTGGGTTCGGTAGATCAAAACGATGGACGTTTGAGTAGGGGCCTAACAAAGCAAATCCCCACCGTTGTAGTAGATAATAGCGGGACTCTTCATTTCATTTACCATAAGGTAGAGGCGAATAGTTTGAAGTTATGCTACGGGTCAATAAGTCCCTCGCAGGGGATGCTGACCAAAGTAGTTGTTGAAACCATCACATCAAACGCCAGCTATCAGAATGGGTTGGCTATTGATAAGCAAAACAATGTTCACATTAGTTATCATAACGAGGGGCTTAAGTACGCAAATAATAAGACAGGTAGCTTTGCACCAACAATGCTCAAGGCAAATGAGGATAATAAGCCCAACTTTGTTGAGCGAGGTGTAAACTCCACAATGCTTATTCAACCTAATGGTGACATTCTGATTCCATACCAAGGGACGCATCATAGGAATTGGGCTGTGGTTGCCGAGTTCCTCGACTGCCAGGTTTATGCTGATGGTGTTTGGAAAAACATTGGTATAGCTGGGAGTTTAGGTACATCCAACACCAGTGGGTTTAATATTTTTATGGAGAATGGATTACCCACGCTTTATCACTATGCGGGCGGCACATTAGGATATGCACAGTACACCGGGAGATGGTCCAAAAAAACCTATGGCCTAGGTGGTGAGTCGTTATCATCGGCCCTTAGCGCTGCACTGGCAGGTAATGGGAAACCGGTAGTGGTATGGTACTCGCGTAATATCAAGCTTTTTGTTTCGTATAAAAATGGCGAGAATTGGACAAACAAAAGGGTAGAGGGTATTGAGCAGTATGGCGATGCATTTCCCATAGTTGTTCCAGCAGCCAATGGCAAAGTTGATGTTTTTGTAAGGGCAAATGTTCAAGGTAACGGAACCATTGTAATGGTTAGCGAACAATAGATGTTCTTGATATGAATTTTATGAAAAAAGGGGTTGGCAACATACCAACCCCTTTTTCATATTTTTAAATCATACTTTAGTTGCCATACTTTATCCATTTCCATATCTCGGCCCAGTTGTGCTTTTTGCCGTAAAGTAAAATACCAGTTCGGTATACCTTAGCGGCAAGCCAGGTCATGAAAATAAATGTTACAACCAGCAAACTTCCCGAAAGGATAAGTTCCCAGGTGGGAACACCGTATGGTAATCTGGTGATCATCACAATTGGCGATGTAAAGGGGATCATTGAGAACCAAAACGAGATATCTCCATCGGGCGACCTTAATCCGCTAACCATAACAACAATGGCAAGTATTAATGGGATGGTTATGGGCATCATGAGTTGCTGGGTATCGGCCTCGTTTTCTACTGCTGAGCCTACGGCGGCAAACATGGCTGCGTAAAGTAGGTAACCGCCAATAAAGAAGAAGATAAAACCTCCGATAATCAGCGGGAAATTTACATTGGAGAGGGCTCCCATCATCTCGTTCACAAATTCATTGTCGGTTGAAACGGAATCGGTGACGGCTTGGGCATTGCCAGACGAATCCATAATGCTGGTTACCATTTGCTTGTTAGCATCAGTAGATTCCGATTTGTCGAGAAATAGACTGGTGCCCACGGTCACCAACCCAAAGGTTAGTATAATCCAAAGCACAATTTGCACCAGGCTCACGGCGGCAATCCCTAGTATTTTGCCCATCATCAGCTGGAATGGCTTAACCGACGAGATGATAACCTCCACAATTCGACTGCTCTTTTCCTCTATCACACCACGCATTACCTGATTGCCAAAGAGGAAAATTAGCATATATACCATAAAGCTAAGTATGTAGGCTAACCCCATGGCCAGCTCAGTTGAACTCTCCTTGGCTTCGCCACTTTTTGTCCACTTTATGGTGCGTACCCTAACAGAGGTTTTGATGTTATTCAGAATCTCATCAAGGTTTTCAATGTCGTACGACATAAGTTTTTGCGACTCTATCTCGTTTTTTATGGCGCTGGAGATATGCGATGTGATATCGATGGATGGCTGCTTATCGGAGTAAAGGACAACTGCATCGGGGGTGCTGGCCACCATTTTACCAATAAAAAGCACGGCGTAGTAGTTCGACTCGTGAAAGGTTTCCTTAATGTCATCAATCTTCACATCATTCAGGAAGCTGAATTTCAGGTACTCTGTTTCGGGGATTTTACCCTCAAAAATACCCGAATCATCAATAACAGCAATTTGCCTTTCGTTGGTATCCTCAAGGGTAGCAATAATTCCAGGTACTATCATCAGCGCCGCAAATAGGATAGGCGTTAGTATGGTCATTATAATGAACGACCTTTTCCTTACTCGGGTAAGGAATTCGCGTTCAAGGACTAACATTATTTTGTTCATAGCTCAATATTTTTCAGGGTGATAATTACTTAAGCCCATGGGCTTTGTTATACTCTTGTACCACTTGTATAAAGATATCGTTCATGCTGGGTACTGCTTGTTTAAACCCAAGAATCTCTGCAACGGGGATTAGCTCCTTTAGCAAGCGATTATCCTCGGAGTAGTTAAGCACCTTGATTTGTGCTTTCATTAACCCGGCATCCTCCTTGTGATTCACCAACTCGTAGTTGCTGCCAAGGCTGCTCTTAACTTGCTCCACATCGCCCCTAAGGATCAGTTCAAAAACATTGCTCCCGTAGCTTTGCCTCACCTCTTCGATGGGACCACTTAGGATGTTTTTTGACTTATTTATCAGGGTGATATGATCGCACATCTCCTCAACGCTACTCATGTTGTGGGTTGAGAAGATTACTGTAGAACCATTTTTCTTCAGATCTAGAATCTCATTCTTTATAAGGTTCGCATTGATGGGGTCGAAACCACTGAACGGTTCATCAAAAATCAACAGCTTAGGCTCATGAATTACCGTTACCACGAACTGGATTTTTTGGGCCATACCCTTCGATAGCTCCTCAATTTTTTTATCCCACCAGCCCTGTATCTCCATCTTCTCGAACCAGAACTTGAGCCTCTTTAAAGCATCATGGCGACTAAGCCCCTTAAGCCGGGCAAGGTAAAGCGCCTGTTCGCCAACTTTCATCTTTTTGTAAAGACCCCGTTCCTCTGGTAGGTATCCAATGCTGTAAATGTCATCGGCTTTCATTGGCCGGCCGTTAAACTCAACGGCTCCCTTATCGGGACCAGTAATCTGATTAATGATACGAATTAGGGTAGTTTTACCTGCCCCATTGGGGCCAAGCAAGCCGTATATGCTACCCTCGGGTACCGAGATGCTTACATCGTCGAGCGCCAAGTGAGTGGCAAAGCGCTTTTCGATGTTGGTTGTAGTTAGGATGTTCATACTGCGAAAATTATAGTTGGTTTTTAATGGCCTCAAAATTAGTTTGAATTTGACTAATATTCCACCAATTCAGTAAAAATTAACGAAAAAAATACTATGCTCTCTCTTTGTTTGATGCATTGTTAGTAAGAGGAAATTATTAAACCCTCCATTGTGGCAGTTGTCTATAAATAAATGTAACGTATAAAATCACTTTAAAACTTACTAATACCTAAACCCCGTATGAGAAGAATTTTTAGCCTCACAATCTTATCTGTTTTTGTATCGATTCAGATTTCCATTGCACAGCATAGTATTTTTGATCAGATGAACGACCCATATTTTGGGGAGTCGTGTACAAGCATCCTGGTCGGTAAAGAGGCCTCAACCGATGGCTCAGTAATTACCAGCCATACCTGCGATGGCCGTTATCGTACCTGGGTAACCATTGAGAAGGGACAAAAGTATGAGCGCGACACAGTAACAGCAATATATAAAGGTTTGCTAAAAACCGAAACGCCTTGGGACATGCGCAACGTACAAAAGGTTGGCGAAATTCCTCAAGCCAAAGAAACCTTCACATTCCTTAACACCGCTTATCCATGCATGAACGAGAAGCAGCTGGCCATTGGCGAAACTACCGTTACCGGTAAAAAGGAGCTGGTGAATGAAAATGGTATGTTCCTGATTGAGGAGCTGCAACGTATTGCCCTACAGCGTTGCTCCACAGCTCGCGATGCCATTAAGCTTATTGGCGATTTAATAAAGGATTATGGCTATGGCGATTGGGGCGAGTGTATCACCATAGCCGATACCAAGGAGGTTTGGCAAATGGAGATTTTTGGCGAGGGACCCGATAAAATTGGTGGGGTTTGGGCTGCACAGCGTATCCCCGACGACCATGTAGGTATCTCTGCCAATATTCCTCGCATTAGCGAGATCAACCTAAAGGATAAGGAACATTTTATGGCCTCCAAAAATGTTTTTGATGTGGCTAAAAAGATGGGCTTTTGGGATGGGAAATCAACCTTCAAATTTTGGCAGGCTTATGGGAGAGGAAAAAAACCATTCGCCATTCGCGATTACTTTGTGCTAAATGCTGTGGCACCCTCGCTTAACCTTAGCTACGAGGCCGATGAACTACCGTTCTCTGTTAAGCCCGACAAAAAGGTTTCGGTACACGATGTGATTGCCCTATACCGCGAAACCTACGAGGGGACAGAGTACGATATGACCAAGAATTTGAAATCTGTTAAGAAAACCTATAACGATAAGCGCGAGGTGGTAAGTGTCGATACTGTTCTCTCGCCCATTGCGCAGCCTTGGTTAACCACCAATGCCCGCAATTTGTACAATTTTCTCGATGAGGATGCTGTGGAGTTTTACCGTACCGTGGCCGTATCGTGGTGCTCGTACTCGCAAATAATTCAGCTGCGCGATTGGTTGCCCGATGCCATTGGCGGTGTGGCCTGGTTCTCGTTCGATAACCCTGGGCAAAGCCCGAGAATCCCAATTTTTTCGGGTACAACAGAGCTGCCCGAAAGTTTTAACTACTGTGGACAAAAACGCCACCGTACCGATGCTGCCATTTGGAAATACCGTAAGGCCAACAAGCTAGCCACGCTGGCTTGGCAAGATACCCGCGAGGGGATGATGGAAGAGGTTGCACATTTCGAGACCAAGGCCACAATGGAGATTCAGTTCCTAGAGCAGAAAGTTCAAGATCTGGTAAAGGCGAATAAAAATGAGGAGGTTCAGAAAATGCTAACTCGCTACACCCGCGACTTTGCAGGTGCAACTATGCTGCGTTGGAGTGAGCTGGAGGATGAGTACTGGGGCAGGTTTGGATTAGGGTTTTAATTAACCTGTATATTGAACAATAAAGGGAGCGTTGACGCTCCCTTTTCTATTTGTAGTGTTTTATTACATCGTTGGCCATCTCCTCGGCATTATAAACGCTGAACTCTTTCTCATACTCAATCAAGCCCCGCCGCTCCTCAATGCTGCGGTTGTAGGCCTTATCGTAGTACCAAAGTAGTATGCGGGTGGCTTCGTGGAAGTTACCACCCTCAATGGATTCAACAGCAAGCTTGGCGTTATCGCCACCCAACCGTTTGGTTATTTTGCTAATGGCGTGAGTGAGTTGTTCCTTGCTAAATAGGGCGTACTCTTTTACCAACCTTTCAATGCGTTGGTATAGGGCTAAATCGACCTTTACCAGCGGGCTAAAGTGCATCCTGTTGTAAAAATTCTGTGGTATAAAAACGTGACCAATGCACATCGACTCATCCTCAACCCAGATGGTGCGGTTGATATCAAAATCCTTTATGACCCAGAATAGGTTATTCTCAAACTGCTCGGTGGTAGGCTGTGGTGCGTGCCCTAACCCGCCAAAAACCGATCCCTTATGGTCGGCAAGACCTTCCAGGTCGATTATTTGCTCACCAAGTTCCTGCATTTTAAGCAGCAGTTCGGTTTTTCCGCTGCCAGTGCAGGCTGTAATCACCTTAAATTTCCATTCCCTGTTTATTACCGATGCAGCAAATCGTCTAAAGCCCTTGTAACCACCATTAACCGTTACTGCTGGTATGCCAGTTGTATTCATTAGCCAAGCAAACGACGATGATCGCATTCCACCGCGCCAGCAGTGCACAATGAGGTTATCGGTATATTCAATTTTGCTTGCCTGCTTTACCAAGCTCGACATTTTTGGCCCCACAATATCCAGAGCTCGAAGCATTGCCTTTTCGCGGCTAACCTGCTTGTATAGTGTGCCCACTTCTGCTCGCTCATCGTTGGAGAAAAGGGGTATATTGATGGCATTTGGGATGTGACCAGCCTCAAATTCAGCGGGTGTACGTACATCGATAATTGGGTTGCCTTGGGCAGTGGTTAATAGCTCGTTTGGCTCTATGACTTTCACAAATAGATGATTGTGTTATATTATTACAGACATCAAAAGTATAAATTTCTTTTAATGCTTCGGAGATATTGAATTAAACCAGAAACACGGATTATTGCATTGCAAGTAATCCGTGTTTCCGATTAACGTATCATATACTAATCAAAGAAACTTCGCATGCGTTCAAAGAAATTCTTTTCGGTTGAATCGGGTGCTGGGGTAAAATTATCCGATTTACCTAGCTTCTCAAGGGTTGACTTTTCCTCCTTTGAGAGATTTTTGGGAACCCACACGTTGATGCTGACCAGCAAATCGCCGCGACTGTAACCGTTCACATCGGGTAACCCCTTGCCTCTTAATCGAAGTACGCGCCCTGGTTGAGTTCCGGGTTCTATCTTAATTTTCACCTTGCCATCAACGGTTGGTATTTCCACTGGTGCACCCAGCGCAGCTTCGGTAAAGCTAAGGTAAAGGCTATATATTATGTCGTTGCCATCGCGGGTAAGATTGGGGTCTTTCTCCTCTTCGATAAGCACTAGCAAGTCGCCATTAACACCGCCGCGGCGGGCTGCATTGCCCTTTCCCGAAACCGACATCTGCATCCCCTCGGCAACGCCAGCAGGTATTTTTATTGTAATAACTTCTGAATCGCGAACAACCCCCTCGCCCGAGCAGCTGGTGCAACGATCGGTAATCATCTTACCCTCGCCGTTACAGGTGGGGCAAGGCGATGTGGTTTGCATTTGGCCCAGCAAGGTATTGGTAACACGGGTTACATACCCCGATCCTCTACAAGTAGAACAAGTGGAGTATGACGAGCCATTGGCTGCTCCTGTTCCTGAACAAGAATTACAGGTTATGTACTTGTTAACCTTGATTTTCTTTTCAACCCCATTTGCAATTTCCTGAAGGTTGAGTTTTACCTTAACCCTAAGGTCGGAACCTTTGTTAACCCTACGAGAGCTACGCCCCCCACCACCGAATCCGCCAAATCCTCCGAAAGCACTGCCAAAGTGTCCGCCAAAAATATCGCCAAATTGCGAGAAGATGTCATCCATCGTCATCCCCCCGCCACCAAAACCGCCAGAGCCTCCGTTCATGCCAGCGTGCCCAAACTGGTCGTAGCGTGCCCGCTTGTTGTCGTCGCTCAGCACCTCGTAGGCTTCTGCTGCTTCCTTAAATTTGTCCTCAGCGGTGTGGTCACCCGGATTCTTGTCGGGGTGATACTTAATGGCCATCTTCCGATAGGCCTTTTTTACCTCATCCTTACTGGCGCTTTTCGAAACACCTAAAACCTCGTAATAATCTCTTTTTGACATCTATCGCTCCTATCTGTTACTTACTCTCCAATTACAACTTTTGAGAAACGAATCACCTTTTCGTTTAGCATATAGCCTTTCTCCACTACATCAACAATTTTCCCCTTCAGCTTCTCCTCAGGTGCAGGGATTTTAGTAATGGCATCGTGCTTGTCGGTATCAAGTTCAAGACCCATGGCTTCAATCTCCTTAACCCCGTTGTTTTTCAGAAAATCTACAAATTTACCATGAATTAGGGTTAGGCCTTGTTTCATCGCGTCTATATCGGTTGCCGTTTCGCTATGTTTTATGGCCCTTTCAAAATCATCAACTAGCGGTATAACACTTTTCAGCACGTCTTCTGATCCATATCGAATCAAATCCATCTTCTCGCGTTGAGTGCGCTTGCGAAAGTTGTCAAATTCGGCCGATAGCCTAATGTATTTATCTTTGGCCTCTTGGAGTTCCTTTTGTAGGGCTTCAATAGGATCAACCACTTCATTCTCGATGGGTTGCTCGGCTTCCTTTTCGGTTTCCTTAAACTCTTCTTGTGATGTTTCGTTTGTGGTCGCCTCGGTTTGGGCTTCCACCTCTTGCTCTGGTGTTTCCACCTCTTGCTCTTGTGCTTTTGTCGTTTTTTTCTTACTCATATCTAGTACCAATTATTATCATTTTGATGCTAGGCAAACACAAAACGCTTGCCAATGGCAAAACTCGGTCAATTTGACATATTCCCAATTTGATTTGCAGCAAAATATATGGACAATGATCTAATCCTTGCGAACTATTTGTGCCCCTAGTGCATTTAGTCGCTCTTCAATTTGTTGATAGCCTCTATCAATTTGTTCGATGTTGTGAATTATGCTTGTGCCATCGGCCGATAGGGCAGCAATTAGTAGGGCTACCCCTGCTCTGATATCGGGCGATACCATGGAGGTAGCTCTTAGCTGCATTTGATGGTTGTGCCCAATTACTGTTGCTCTATGCGGATCGCAAAGAATTATTTGAGCGCCCATATCAATTAGTTTGTCCACAAAGAATAGGCGGCTTTCGAACATCTTTTGGTGTATGAGTACAGAACCTTTTGCTTGTGTGGCAATAACAAGGAAAACGCTTAGGAGGTCGGGGGTTAAACCTGGCCATGGCGCATCGGCAATGGTCATTATCGAACCATCTATAAAAGTTTCTATCTCGTAGTTTTCCTGTGCTGGTACTACAATATCGTCGCCTACTCGGTGGAGCTTAATGCCAAGTCGTTTAAATGCATTGGGGATTATGCCAAGGTCATCGTACGACACATTTTTTATGGTGATCTCGCTACGGGTCATAGCCGCAAGGCCAATGAACGAGCCAATCTCAATCATATCGGGGAGGATGGTGTGCTCGGTTCCGCCCAAGGAATCAACTCCTTCGATGGTGAGCAGGTTTGAGCCCACACCGCTAATCTTTGCGCCCATTCTGTTTAGCATCTTGCAAAGTTGCTGCAAATAGGGTTCACAGGCAGCATTGAAAATGGTGGTTTTGCCAGGAGCAAGTACTGCAGCCATTACAATATTAGCGGTACCAGTAACCGAAGCCTCATCGAGCAGCATATATGCCCCTTTGAGCTTATCGCCCTTAACCTCGTAAAAGTTTTGCTTGTGATCGAATTTGAAAGTGGCGCCTAGGGTCTGAAATCCAACGAAGTGAGTATCGAGCCTGCGGCGGCCTATTTTGTCGCCTCCTGGTTGGGGTATGTAGCCAATTCCATATCGAGCCAGCAAAGGGCCAACAATCATTATTGAACCTCTAAGGGCTGCTGCTTTTGATTTGAATTCCTCGGTTTTGAAGTATTCTAAATCTACATCTTTAGCCTTAAATGTACATTCCGATGCGGATATTCGATTTACCTCAACACCCATTGATCCGATCAGTTCGATTAGCTTATTTACGTCCCTGATGTTGGGTATATTCTTGATAGTAACCTTTTCGGGGGTTAGCAATACAGCGCAGATAATTTGTAGCGCCTCATTCTTAGCCCCCTGTGGGGTAATTTCGCCCTTTAGGCGCTTGCCTCCAGTTATTTCAAAGGTTGCCATAGTGTTACCTATTTTTTACGGGGTTGGAATTTTTTTCTTGGTTTATGCGGAGCGTTTTCTTTTATCTCGTTGAATTTAAAATCAGGAGCTAATGCCAATTTCCCATTGCTTAGTTCGGCTAAATCGCGAATAATATCCTCGTCCGAAACGGAATCCTTATTCCATATTAGGTACGATTTTTTCATATGGTTTGCAATAAGACTAGTCAAGGCTTCCTTCTGCTCACCATCTTCCAGCGCAATTGCTTCGTCAATCATGAGTGATATTGAGCGACCATAATGTTTATACTTTATGGGGTGCGATGGGTAGGGAACATGCTTTGGCTTTTCAAATATAACTGCTGCCTCTGGTTTTGGGTAGGGTGAGTCGATGTCGAGGTTAAAATCGGCCATGATGTGCAGATGATCCCAAAGCTTATGCTTGAAGTCATTGATGTCGCGCAGGTGTGGGTTCATATTACCCATCACTGCAATGATAGCCTTGGCTGTTTTGTTTCGTTCGTCGCGGTCTTCAATTTCTAGTAGTTGATCTACCATTTGGTGGATATGCCTACCATACTCTGGCAATGCCAAATGCTTTCGCTGCGTATTGTAATCCATTTAGTTATTGTGGGTTATTGTTTTTTATTCTCAAGGTTATAAATGCTTCATTCCGAAAAGTAAAAATGACATTTACCAGGTAAGAAATATTTGCAAAACTAGCTGATTATTGGATAAAAAGCAAATGTTGCCATTAGGCTAGATTATACTTGCCCACTGGTAGCTAATTGTTTGTGTGAATCGTATTTACTTGTTCAGCGTGGTGCTGTTAATGGTGACGTACGACCCAAATACCCCTAAGCCTCCCTCGATATTTGAATACAAATGCGACGACTCGGTGAATGGGTTATCCATTATATCGTATATTGTTTCCAACGATGAGTGGAAGTTGTAGTAATGTTCGTCAACCTCGTAAACTTCTGTTTTTGTATATTTAATCTCGGTGTATTCGTCCTCGTAATCATAGAATTCATGGCGAACCGATATTGAATTTCCATCTTGTTGGTTATCGCTCATCAAAGAGCTGGAAAAGTTTGATATGTAGATGTTGGACATATCATCCCAAGTGTACTCTTTAATACCGTATGTTAAGATGCTGTAATAATTCTTTTCGTTGGCCGGATCGTCAATTGAGCCTATTACCCTCATATCCATATTGCCCCATTCATCAATAGAAATTGTATCGATTCTTTCAATTACAGATGTTGCGTTGCCTAAAGGGACTACTGTTCGGGCGGTTACAGATTCAAAGTTGTTGGCTGTAACGGTTAATTCATATTCGCTGCCCTTCTCAATGGTAAAAGCGTTTGGGGGCAAAACATATTTTTTTTGCTCGGGGAAGTAGGGCACATTAACGCTAATAAGGTTTGTAATGTTGGTAATAGATACAGTTGCGGTTTTTATGGTATCAAATACACTGCCCCAGGAATAATCGTTTACCGGGATATTGTAGTTCAACGGTTGCGATGCGAACACAGTAACAAAAATGGAATCGCTTGGCGAAATAAAAGATTGCACAACAAGTTTTTGTGGAGTGTTGGGTAGGTTTACATCGTCAACATCCTTTATGCAGCTGGCAAGCGCTATAACAAATGTTATTACAGCAGCCGTTATAATTGTTTTTTTTGATATTGAGTTCATTTGATTAAAATTTTATTGACCATGAAACGGATGGGATAAACTGGAAAAGGCTAATTTGCTTCAGCTTGTTAACGTGGGAGTATTCGCCGGTTCGTGGGTTGTAATTATCTTCGCCACGTACAAAATACATAAAGGGATTTTGGCGATTGTATGCGTTGTACACGCCAAACTCCCAAGTTCTTTCGTACTTTTCAAATTTCTTGTGAATCTGTATGCTTAAATCAAGCCTATGATAGGGGGCCATTCTAAAATCGTTTTTCTTTCCGTAGTCCTGAATGGTTTCAGTCCATATAAGGTCCGATATTGTGTTTGGAACATGCTGGTTTACCGGGTATGTAGCCAAGGGTAACGTTATGGCATTTCCGGTGCCATAAACCCATGTGCCCGAAAGGGTA
>DDWD01000150.1 GCA_002345825.1 Bacteroidales bacterium UBA2295 | reverse complement strand
TATCGTTTCTATACACGTCAACCTGTGTGTTTGGATACTCCCTTAGGTAGTGAACCAGATTGTATGTGAATGAATCGTAGTTGTCTATTACTAATATCTTGCTCATTGCTTTCATTTGTTTTTTTGCTCTTGGAAGGAACTATTAATCATTTGCCATTAATCATTATTCATTTAAATCTGCTTGTTCCATTGCCTGCCTTAGGGCGGCAATCTTGTTGTTTACCTCAGCCAGCTCTCCCTCGGGTGTTGAACCAATAACCACTCCGGCTCCTGCCTGATATGTGATTATGTTTTTATGACAGCAGAACGAGCGAATCATAATGGCGTGGTTTAGGCTTCCGTTTAATCCCATAAAACCAATTGAGCCACCGTAAAATCCACGGGGAGTCCCCTCTAGTTCTGATATTAACTTAACCGCCCTATGCTTTGGAGCACCGCTAAGCGTTCCGGCGGGAAAGGTGTCGGCAAGCAGCTGGTAAGGTTTGGTGTCGCCATTAATTTTTCCTTTTACTGTTGATACCAGATGGTAAAGGTGCGAGTAGGAATGAACCTCTTTGTAGGAGTCAACCTTAACCTCAGAGCAACTTCGGCTTAAATCGTTACGGGCTAAATCAACCAGCATAGCGTGCTCAGAGTTCTCCTTAACGCTATTCACCATAGCGGTTAGGCTGAGCGCATCGTTCAGGGCATCGCCCGTTTTTTTGGTGGTTCCGGCTATTGGGTTAATGGTTGCCTCTCCATCGCTTACTTTCAGCTGCGCTTCGGGCGACGACCCGAAAAGCTTGTAGCGAGAGTAATCGAAAAAGAAAAGGTAGGGCGAGGGGTTTATAGTTCTTAGGGCGCGGTAAACATTGAACTCATCGCCCTTGTAGGCTCTGGTGAACTGACGGGAGAGAACAATCTGGAACACATCACCAATGGCGCAGTAATGTTTACCTTTATTAACCAATTCCTTATACTGATTATCAGTAATGTTGCTTTGCTCATCGCCTGTTAGGATAAAAGGGTAGGGGGTAGAGTTCTTATTATTCAGCGAGTTGATTACCCTATTCATAGTACTTTCCCCATCCTCGGGAAGTAGTTCGGTAATGCTAAGGGTGTTGGTAAAGTGATTGAAGGCAATTACAATCTGGTATAGATCGTATTTTATGTAGGGAATATTTTTGCTTTTATCAACAGCAATATCCACATTGTCGAACAGGTTTATTGCATCGTAGGTTGTGAATCCAAATAGGCCTGGCATCAGATTCTGATCCATATCACCTTCTATTTTGATGCTAGCAGCTAATTGGCTAACCCCATCTACTGTGTTGTTGATGCCGCTGAATAACGTTCGATTGCCATTTTGCTTAATAAAAACCCCTTCATTGTCCACCTCAATACCCACTAATGGGTTGGCGCAGATGTATGAGAAAGCATTTGTCCTCGAGTTGTACTCGGTACACTCCAGCAGAATGCTTTGTGGGTAAGAATCGCGTAGCCTAAGGTAAATGCCCACTGGGGTAAGCAAATCGGCCTGTAGGTGTTTTGTGGTTGCGGTAAATGTTTGAGTTGTCATAATGTATGGGATAAAATAAAAGAGCCCGCTTATTGCTAAGCGGGCTCTTAAATGAGTTGTATTGAATTTAGTTCTTATATCAACATACTACAATAGGGCTTAGCACAGCAATAATTTTACTGTGCCACCACCATGCGTTATTTAGGTTGAAATTGAACATTCGTTTCGTTTTTATCTGACTGCAATGATAAGGACTTTTTTTTAAGAAAACCTATTTGCAGATGAAAATTTTTTATGGTTTTAATTTTTTAGGATCACCAACCAGCTCCAAACCAGCATTTTTTGCAGTACCATCGTATAGAATTTTGCCTTTTTTATCTTTTAAAATAACTCTAATTTCAGCATCAATACTTTCGTGAATTGTTCGCGACATATCACCGGCCACTGGGGCTAGCAATTCGCCACGCATACCCTTTAGGCCAATAAACTCAATGGTAAAATCCTTGTCTTTAATTAAAACTTCAATTTTATCTTCATCTCTCTTAAGTTCAGTAACTTTTGCCCCAGTATACGTGGCAAACCTGTACAGCTTATCATTTACCCATAAAAAGCCTAGAAAACCTGTAAATGATCTGCCAATCCAGGGTATGTTTGCAATGGAAAGCATGAATGAGGTGTTTGAGCCATCATCAAAAGTGTTGCTCTGGGTCCAGATCCAAGCAGAGGGCATACTCTTTCCCCAATCCTTTTCAATATAGCCCTTCCCGTTATCAAAAGAAATGAGCTTACTATTGATTAGAAAATTGCCCGTAAGCGTATGGTCAATGCTCACCACGCCGTGGAAGCACTCCATAAAAGGTACAAACCTATACCAACCCATTATGCCTGGAGATAAGGGTTTTACAGGGTATTCAACTCTATTAGAAATAATTCCTTTTCCTATGATTTTATTATCGTTTCGACCTAAATCTACAAAGAAACTATCGGCGCTGAAAAAATTAGGGCCAACCCAAACGGCAAAGCGGTTGTTTGAGTAGTAAAAATCATCTACGTTATATCGGTGGTACTGGGTATTTCCAGTTTGCCCATCAATAACCTGAACAAAGGCGTGTGAATCTTCGCCTAATGAAATACCAGGAATAAATGCGTAGCGATGATTTCCATCGGCCGATACCATTTTGAAGTACCAGCCCTCAAAGTAGCTGTGCTGCTTGTCGTATCCCTGAAACCATTGTGGATTCCATAATATTTTGGCTCCATACAACCCACCTGGGTTATCTGAAATACGATTGAACCTTTCCTCCTGTCCATTGACTAACAAAGGGAGAAATAGCAGTATAAGGTTGGCTGCTTTAAGTAATTTCAAGTTTTCAAGCTATTTGCTTTGCAAAAAAATAATTATTTGGTAAAGACTTTCCTTCAGGCTAACCAGCTCATTAACCGTCATTTTGCTATCAGCCAATCCTTCAATTAATTTTTGAGGAATTTCTGCAGCCCTACTTTCAAGCATCTTTCCTTTATGGGTTAGCTTAACTATCACCTTTCGCTCGTCGGTATTTGAACGTTGGCGCGTTATTAGCCCCTGCGCCTCCATGCGCTTAAGCAATGGAGTAACAGTATTGGTATTGAGTATTAGCTTCTGAGTAATCTCATTAACAGTAATCTCATCATTTTCCCAAAGCACCATAAGGGCAATGTACTGGGGGTAGGTAATTCCCAATTCATCCAGATGAGGCTGATACTCTCTGGTAATCAGCCTCGATGCTGCGTAAACGGGAAAGCAAATCTGATTGCTTAGTTTTAGCTGGTCGTGTGCCATTACAGCTCGTTCTTTTCAATAAGTTTCACAATATCTGGAATAATCTTCTCGGGTGGGGTCATGGGGCTATAGCGCTTCACCGGAATTCCATTCTTATTGATTAGGAACTTGGTGAAATTCCATTTTATGCTTTTCGATCCCAGCAACCCGGGGGCCACCTCCTGCAAATATAGGAAGAAGGGCGAAGCACCCTCACCATTAACCGTAATTTTATCGAAAAAGTTAAAGGTTACCCCGTAGTTCATCTTGCAAAAATCCGAAATCTCATTGCCATCGCGAGGTTCTTGGTTTGCAAATTGGTTGCTTGGGAATGCAAGCAATTCGAAACCCTTGCCACCAAATCTGTTATGTATATCTTGCAAGCTACCCAGCTGCTTTGCAAACCCGCACATAGTTGCCGTATTTACAACCAGCAATACTTTTCCTCGGTATTTCTCCATTGATACCTCGCTGCCGTCCTTGGCCTTAGCTGTAAAGTCGTAAATGCTTTTGTTCATCACTTCTGTTTTCATTGTTATTAATTTTAATGATTTTAATATCGAAAAAGATAATATCGAACACGATGCAAAGATACGAATAGAATTATATATCGCAAGCGACATAAATATAAGATTTCAAAATATTTTGAAATACTATCTTTAACACGAAGATATATAGACTTATAGTGTGTGGTTGTTTTTTTTAAAGAATACCCTTCGCCAAGTAGTTTAATTTTGTATTCATCATATATTATGAGGCGAGTTATAGCAATGCCTGACAAAAATCATTGACATTTTGATATTTATAGTATATGTTTGTATTTACTATACTCCATTCATATGGCAATTAGCAAATCTATATCAACTTTATACCACAACAACGGCAAGGGGCTTTACGCTTGCTGGATTTGCTAGATTTTTCCCTCAACGATTTCCCGTCTTTCAATTTTTTCCATATGGGAATGGTGCATTTGCACAATTATTACAATGCCATTTAATATTATTCAATAACCTTCAAAGAGCTAGAGCTATGTTTGAGAAGATTATACCCCATACCACCGAACCAGAAAGGTCAAGATCCTCCGAGAGTAATTTTAAAAGCCAATTGACCAACTTAACTGGTCCCGGAATGAACGAGCGAATTAAGCGACTCCGCAAGCAAAGTGTTGAGACAGAACCATCGCTATCTATCGAGAGAGCTTTGCATGAAACAGCTTTTTATAAGGATAATTACGGAAAGTATTCTGTCCCGGTACTTAGA
>DDWD01000180.1 GCA_002345825.1 Bacteroidales bacterium UBA2295 | reverse complement strand
AACCGAATACCCGCAAACTGAAAGGGTGACGTATATTTTAGGCCAATTTTAATGCCCACAAAGGCGGTTGACCAAAGTATGCAGGCCACAATGGCAAGAAAAATGGTAGAGTTGAGAAATGGTTTTAACTTCAAGACTGTGGTTGTGTTATAATTGGATTGAAATTAGCTATCAGAATATGGATAAATCATACTTTAGAATAATTGCTTCAGCCTACAAATTACGTGGTTCGAAATGGCGCACGAGGCTTAAATTCACACTACTACGCCCACGGCGATGAATTTATACTTTGATCCTGAACAAAGCCAGCGTACCTCTCGGCAACCTGCGACAGCAATTGGTTAAGCTCGTTGGGGCAATCGGTGGTTACCAGTTTAAGGCGTAGCTCCTTGAAATTTGGTAGCCCCTTAAAGTAGCTGGTCAGATGTCGTCGCAGCTCAAGGATTCCACGGCGCTCGCCTTTTACCTCTATAGATTTTGCCAAATGTTCCTTTGCAATAGCCACCTTCTCCTCAACGGTAAAGAGCTTCATGAGCTCGCCCGTTTGCATGTAGTGCTTAATCTCCTTAAAAATCCATGGGCGGCCATATGTGGCACGACCAATCATAATGGCGTCAACGCCATAGCGGTTAAAGTACTCCACCGCCCTCTCGGGGCCATCAATATCGCCATTACCAATAATGGGGATTTGCATTCGCGGGTTGGCCTTTACCTCGCCAATTAGGGTCCAGACGGCCTCGCCTTTGTAAAGCTGCGCGCGGGTCCGCCCATGGATGGTGAGTGCCTTTATACCAACATCCTGCAGACGTTCGGCAATCTCGACAATTTGCTTGGTACTATCGTCCCAGCCAAGGCGTGTTTTTACGGTTACGGGCAGGTGCGTTGCATTAACAATTTGGCGGGTCATCTCCACCATCTTGGGAACATCCTTCATCATACCCGAACCAGCGCCACGGTTGGCAATCTTTTTAACGGGACAACCAAAGTTGATATCGATAACCTCGGGGTTTGCCTCAGTTGCCATACGGCAAGCCTCCACCATGCTCTCAATAATATGGCCATACAGCTGAATGCCAATGGGTCGCTCGGCATCAACAATATTGAGCTTTTTCTGGCAGCTCTCGGCATCGCGTATTAGCCCATCGGAGTTTATAAACTCGGTGTACATCATATCGGCCCCAAAGCGCTTGCAAAGGTAGCGAAACGAGGGGTCGGTAACATCCTCCATTGGAGCGAGCAGAAGCGGTTTATCGCCTAAATCTAAATTGTGTATTCTCACTATAAATCAAAAATAAATGGGATACAAAAATAGGGAGAGTTTGTTTAAATCGCCCTTAAAAAATGCAAAAGTGTTTGAGCACACCAAAGATTTACCAATAAATAGCTAGTTTTGAATAACCCAATTGATTATAATAAAAATGATAAAACTAGCTGTTCGTTCGCTTGCCATTATGGCCATATTCACGGGCATCTCGCTTTTCTACGGATGTCCAGGTGATGGTATGGAGGTGCCTATAAATATCAACCTGGCAACCATTGCAGTTGCTGATAACACCGAAGAAAGTCCATACGCAACCGATAACAACAATCAGCCAAGCGAAGCCATTGCCTATAAAGTAAACCTATACGATACCACTATTTACAATCCGTACTGGGCGCAAAGTAGGGTAACACCCCTATCGACCATTCAGAGCGCCTACGCTTGGTCGTACAACGAAATCTACATCCTTGAGAACAAAGTGGAGAGTATTAGAATATTTACTCTGGAGGATTTCTCGGATGATATTAGAGCCAACGATGAGGTTACCCACCTTTTTGTAGCCGAACTAGATAGTTACGAGAAGACAAATATACTGTACTACTCGATGGAGCAAATAGTAGATCAGCTAAATAGTTTTGAGTTTAACTGGAACCCCCACGCATCTTTTTACTTGTTTCTTAAGCAAGAACCAACAGGCAATTCGGTAACCTTTGAGGTTCGACTGCAGTTTACTAACGGCCAAAATGTTACAGCACAAACACCCAGAATTAACGTAATACAGTAAGTATGACCATAAAAAAATGCCTATTGGCCATTTGGATAATAGCTGCCATTCCTGCTGTAGTTTCTGCTCAGCAATTTCTGCGGATTGAAAAGATATCATACTGGTACGGTTTGAAAGGTGCTTGGACCGAGAGCAAACCCCAAACATCCGAGATAGATTTTTTAAACTACATAGCCAATGGAGAACATGCGGACAACAACTACTTTGGGTTAAAGCTATCGGCTGGCTTGGGTAAACGGTTTTTGGTTGATTTTAGGGCAGACCGTTTCCAAAACACATCGATTAACCTAATGGGAGATGTTCAGTACTTTTTGAAACCCAACTTTGGCTTTTCGGTGGGCGGATATATGAACAATCAGGTAATTGATAATAGCTACAAAGATTTCTTCGTGGAACAATCGAGTGGTTACACACTTTACACCCCCTACCAATTTTATCCTGAACAAATTACCCGATACTACCACTGGGGGCTAAATGGCGGGTTATTCTTCGGATACAATTTGAATAGGATAAACCTTAAAGCTTCGCTGAATGCAGGAATTGGGAGAAATGTACAATTCACCATTTTGGTTGGACAAAAAAAACTAGGCTCAAACATCCGTCGCGAGTTAGAATTCACAACCAACCAAGACCTATTCCTGTTTGTAGTGCCCGAAATCACCTTGGGATTTGATATCTTTGAATTCGAAAAAAGCACCTTTGGGTTTGAGGTAACCAGTAACATGATGATAAGCCGCAAGACGCTTAGCTACGACGTTACCGAAAGGGTTTGGACTAACGAGAGCAGCACAACACAGAGCGTTGAAACCCCTTTGCGAAGGATAACCTACCTAAACGTTGATTTTTCGATTTTCTGGAAATTTTAACATAACGTTCATGAATCATTTTTTTCAAAAAGAGTTGCCTCCGCTTAAAGGCATTTTGCTAACCATGCTGCTAGCCCTTGCGGGATTTCTAGTGTTTTTGTCGTTGGGCACTCTAATTAATGCGCTTATTATGGGAGGGTTTTCTTCGCCCGACTCAACCACTGCAAAAGGACTTATGTCCATAAGGTTACTTCAGGTTTTCCAAACCTTTGGACTATTTCTTTTCCCGGCACTAGCCATTTCATTTTTCAGCTCTCCCAATCCAAAAAAATACCTTGGATTAAATAGAGTATCCCTATCCTTTTTAGTCTATTCCATAGTTATAATGATTCTTTTTATCCCCGGGGTAAACCTTATAGCATCGCTTAACGCTCAAATCCCCCTACCCAGCTGGATGATAGATATGGAAGAGGTTGCTGCGCAGCTAACAAAAAAAATACTTACCACTGATAGTATTGGGGTAATGGCCCTAAACTTTTTTGTAGTAGCCATAATGCCCGCAGTTGCCGAGGAACTATTTTTCAGGGGATTGATACAGAAATATCTTATTGGATGGACAGGCAGAACCTTTTGGGGAGTTTTGCTTGCTGCCGTTATATTCAGCGCAATACATATGCAATTCCAAGGTTTTATTCCACGTCTTTTACTCGGAATGCTATTTGGCTACCTTTATGTTTGGAGTGGATCCATTTGGGCACCCATTGCCGCGCATTTGGCCAACAACGGATTAGCCGTTGTAGTTTACTACTTAATAGGCAAAGGGGCTGTGTCGTCACAACTCGAAACGTTTGGCAATGCATCGGATATGTGGCAAGCAGGTGTGGTAAGCCTTGCCATGACAGGCTTATTGCTTTGGGTTGTTTGGCGCGAAAGGGTTAGGCATCATAATCTATCAGACTCCGTTCCAACATCTGAAGCCCCTTGATTTCGTTCTTGCGATACACATAAACTAAACCGTAATCTTGCGCTTTCTCCCTACGCTCATGGTCGGGCAGGTTCTTAAAGGTCTCCTCCACCTCATTCCATATATCAAGGATAATCGTATCGGCCCTCTTCCTTAGCTCATCAAGTTCGACCTGACTCCGCTGTGTATTCTGCTGAAGAATACGCTGATGGCTATATGCCTCAGTAAAATTCTCAAAACGAACTTTAACAACGGCAATGGTAGGATTAGTAATGGGCTGTTGGCCACGAGAAGTTCTACTAGTCTCGCCCTGAATTATCTTTTTACCCCATTCCAACAAATCCTTGTCGGCCGTCAGGTTGGGGAGTTTACGCTCATCGGTATCCATTCCGTACAACGCTCGTACATCCTCCGATAGCTCTCCTCGTGAAATGGTCATATTCAGCACCTGAATGAAATGCGATAGGTAAAGCCTGGCCTTTTTGGCCAAAGCCTGATACTCCTTACTGCGCTCTGTTTGCTTGCTATAGGCGGCTTTGTAGGTTGCAATAGCCTTCTCAAAACTATTGATAAACAGGTCGGCCTTGGTGAATGCGCTTTGGCTATAAGCCAACTTAAAGGGAGGCAATTCGCGTCCCATCTTCACTGCCGACTTCAACGCCCTAAGGCGTGCTGTATCGGTGTTTGGTAATCGACGGTAAGGCATGGTTAATTTCAGGTTAATGGGTTTGCTGTTAAAAAGATGTTGATAAAGTGCGAATGTATGTATTTTAAAACACAAAACAATGCTATTCGCAAATAATTTTCAGATTAATTTTACCCTCATTACTAAATGCTTGCAAAGCGAAGTAAGTATATCGCAACAGATATCAAGCTATTCGCAAGCAATAGAACCTCACAATTATTCAACGAGGTTGAAAAATAATTCTGTACTTTTGTTAACCAGTATTTTAAAAATCATAAAAATCTATACAATATGTACGGCAAAATAAAAGAAAACCTTCAGCAGCAGCTCCAGGGCATTAAAGATGACGGGTTGTACAAGAACGAACGGGTAATTGCAACCCCACAGGGTGTTGAAATTGAAACCAATGGCCAGCAAGTGCTAAACTTTTGTGCCAACAACTACCTTGGCCTTTCGAATCACCCACGTCTAGTTCAGGCTGCTAAGGACGCAATGGACACGCACGGCTTTGGTGTTTCATCGGTAAGGTTTATTTGCGGAACGCAGGATATCCACAAAGAGCTCGAGAAACGCATCTCGGAATACTTTGGAACGGAGGACACCATCCTTTACATCGCCGCTTTCGACGCCAATGGAGGCGTGTTTGAACCTATCCTTACCGAAGAGGATGCCATTATTTCTGATGCGCTTAACCATGCTTCTATAATTGATGGGGTAAGGCTTTGTAAAGCGCAACGCTACCGCTACAAAAATGCCGATATGGCCGACCTTGAGGAGCAGCTAAAACTAGCCCAAGCCCAACGTTTCAGAATAATTGTTACCGACGGCGTGTTTTCGATGGACGGCAATGTGGCACCTATGGACAAAATTGTTGAACTAGCCGATAAGTACGATGCCATGGTGATGATTGACGAGAGTCACTCCGCAGGGGTTGTGGGTGCAACCGGTCGCGGGGTTACCGAGCAGTTTAACATCAGAGGCAAGGCCGATATTATCACCGGAACGCTAGGCAAAGCCTTTGGCGGTGGTTGCGGCGGATTTACCACTGGCCGCAAAGAAATTATTGATATGCTTCGCCAACGCTCGCGCCCTTACCTTTTCTCCAACTCTATGCCACCAGCCGTTGTGGGAGCTGGCATTGAAACATTCAAGATGCTTGAGAGCAGCAACGAGCTACACGACAAGTTGATGGATAACACCCAGTACTTTGTTAAAGCAATGCAATCGGCAGGATTCGACATTAAACCCACCCAGAGTGCCATTGTTGCAGTTATGCTTTACGATGCCAAGCTGTCGCAAACCATGGCCGCCGAGCTGCTAAACGAGGGAATTTATGTTATTGGCTTTTACTTCCCTGTTGTTCCTAAGGAACAGGCTCGCATTAGGGTACAAGTATCAGCAGCACACAGCAAGGAACATCTCGACAAGTGCGTAGAGGCGTTTACCAAAGTTGGCAAGAAACTAGGGGTGATTTAATCTTTAAACATCAACCACAATAAAACGAGAGCCTATGCGCTCTCGTTTTTTATGGGTTCAAAAAGTTGGGCAAGGCTCTCGCCGGTAAGTTTTAATGGCGATACCAGATCGGAAACACCAGCCTTGCGCAAAGCCTGCGCTTCATCGTCGTAGTAACAATAGGTATCAATTCTATTTTTAAAACCAATCTTCCGTAGCTTTTTAATTATTGTAATCTTTTCGTCTGTTACAGGTAAGCAAATGCTTATTCCATCGAGCGAGTCGAGGTTACACTTTCGCCAGAAGGACTTGTCGATGGCATTTCCATAAATCACCCTGCGGCCCTGCTTACGGTGATCGGCCACCACGTTTGGGTCGGCATCGACACCAATTACGCGTTTATTACTTTTCTTCAGAAAGTCGTAGGTAGATGTGCCGCAAGTGCCCATCCCTACAACCAGGAACTTGCTGTTGCCAATGCATGAAGGCAAATGGTCGGGTAAAATCCTTTCAGATTTTTCAATATCGAGAAAGCTGAAAAACCTATCGTATATTTCGGACATCCAGCGGTACCCGATACCGATTATCACAAATGACACGGCAACGAGCAGTGCAACCATTGCTAGCACCTCTTGGCCAAGAATTCCTGCCGAAACGGCTCCTGCACCAGCAATAAGACCAAACTCGCTAAAGTTTAACAAAACGGAACTACTCCAAAAAGAGGTTCTGCTACGTAATCCAAACACCTTTAAAACAAAGAAATAGATTAGGCCTTTTAGCGGCAACAACAACACCAGCAGCCCCACAAGCAAAATTGATTTGCCATTGGGTAACCCCAGCAGGCCAATTTGCACAAAGAAAGCCACCAAAAATATCTCCTTTAAACCCCAGAGAACCTTACCAATTTCGTCGGATTTTTTTTGTTCGGCAATTAGAATACCCATTACCAACGCACCCAGTTTACCGCTTAAACCTACCTCGCTGAATAGCCACGAGCCCGAAAGGGCCAACAGCACACCAAAAACCAACATCAACTCGCCGTGACCTGTACGATTAAGCAAACGGCTTAACACGGGCACCAACAAGGGTAATGCTAAAATGCTAAGAGCCCATATGCTCGGACTCTCAAATCCGCTGAACCCAAGTATGGCTACAGCAACAATATCCTGAATAATTAGTATGCCAATGGCCACCCTACCATAGTAAGCTCCAAGGTCATCGTTATCGTCGAGTGCCTTGGCAGCAAACACTGTGCTTGAAAAGCTAAGCATTACGCCAAAATACAACGATCCAAGCCATCCATAGCCAAATGCAAGACCAATAGCCGAGAAAAGTATTGTGCTTACCAATGTGTAGGTAAATCCACCGCCGATAATCTCCTTGGAGACAATATTCTTAAACCTAATTTTTAATCCTACGGTAAACAGCAGCATGGTAACACCCAGGTCGGCTAAAGACTCCAGGTTAGATGTGGTTTCAAGTCCAAATGCTGCTAGCACAAAACCAGCTAATAGATAACCCACCAAAGGTGGTAACTTGATGTGCTGAGCTAGCAACCCAAAAAGGTATGCTGCCAGGATGTATAGTAATTCCATAAGTAGCTGATATCGGTTACCCCGAAGATACGAAAATTCGTAAAAAAACTATGGTTTTATATGCCCCCAGTTTTCACCTGTTCTAATCCTATATAGCTGCATTTCGCTAATGCCAAATGCGCGGGCAATCATTTTAAGGCGAGTTTTTTGTTTGGGCCTTGCAAGTTTGCGTTTAATAATCTTAACCTTGCCCTCGCTTAGCTTGTATTGGTTCAACCTATTGTGCTCCTGTAAGCGCTTCCGGTCGTTAATTACCTTTGGATTTTTATTCTGATGCTCTTCCAGCTCCTGCTTGTTAGCCCATCGAAGGTTTTTTGTATGGTTATTGTCCTTCTGATAATCGAGGTGAATAACATATACCTGATCGTTGGATTGCTTGGGAATAAAAAGCAGCGCCACCTGCTTGTGCACGTAAAAAACTAGCTGTTTGGGCTTACCATCAACAACTTGCCTAACCCGGAATTGCTTGTAGCCCTTGGTTTGTGAGCACTTAAGCAGGCGACCGTCTTTGATGCCTTGGATGTAGCTTACAACTCTACCATAATTCGACACAACATAACGCTGTCCAGCCGCCCCAACAACACCAATGTCCTTCCACTCCTCGTCCCGATAGAATTGAATCATTGTTATCTTTTAAATTTCATTTAAGATTTCGACAATGCGTATGGACGCATCGCCCGATCCGTATAGATTAACGGAGAAATCGAACGTTTTGTTTACCATCTGGTTATATTTTGCTACAATTTGATTGGCGGTTTCGCCTGCCAGCATATTAAATCCACCCTCAACCAGCTCGGTCCACTCGGTTTCGGTCCTTAGGGTAACACACCCTTTTTCGAAAAAGAATGCTTCTTTCTGCAACCCTCCGCTATCGGTAATCACCAATTCGCAATGCTTTAGCAACTCAATCATATCAAAGTAACCTACAGGTTCAACAATGGTAAACTCTGTCTTAATGCCTAAACGCTCAATAATTTTTCGTGTCCGTGGATGTAAAGGCACCACCACCTGTCGATTGCGATGAATAAGATTTAGCGCTTTAATTATCTCGGTTAGTCTCTGGGGATTATCGGTATTTTCTTGTCGATGCATTGTGGCTAGCACAAAGTAGGGCTCAAGATTTAACGTTCGAACAATTTTGGATTTTTGAGCAGATCGTTCGCTGTAGTATAGCGCAGCATCGAGCATCACATCGCCCACATTGTGAATATTGCATCCAAAACCATCAAAGCCTTCGGCCTTGAGGTTATTAATGGCCACTTGGGTGGGACAAAAAAGATGCGTCGAGATTCTATCGGTGAGGATGCGGTTAGTTTCCTCGGGCATGGCCATATTGAACGAACGCAGCCCGGCCTCGACGTGTGCCACAGGAATGCCCAACTTTTGGGCAGCAAGTGCCCCAGCCAGAGTTGAATTGGTATCGCCATAAACCAGCACAACCTTAGGTTTTTCTGTTTGCAAAACCCTCTCAATAGCCTCAAGCATTCGCCCGGTCATTGCGCCGTGCGATAGGCTGTGGATCTCGAGATTGTAGTCGGGTTTGGGTATCTCCATATCGTCAAAAAACACCTGTGACATGTTGTAGTCGAAATGCTGCCCAGTGTGGACAATAACCTCTTTAAGCCCAGCGCTTCGGAGCGCACGGCTAACCGTTCCGGCCTTAACAAACTGGGGACGAGCTCCAACAATAGTGATTATGCTCATTATCTGAAGATTTTTTGATCTTTCGAATTAGCGTATGCCCAAAATTAGGAAAGGTTATTGAGGATTTCAACTAATCTCCCCGTTAGATTTCGGCGGCTGTAAGCAGCGTTTTCAATATCGCTAAGAAAAGGAAATCCCTGCTCATACTCACCCCAAAGCCATGTAAGTTTGGTCAATATATCAGTGTAATCTGAAAAATTGGCTGTTACACCAGCCTTTGCTTCCTTTAGCAGATTGTCGACATCGCCACCCAAAGGGCCAATAGCAATTATGGGACGTTGGGCCGCTAGGTACTCGAAAACCTTTCCCGTGAGTATACCCTTGGCATTGGGCGTATTGTTTACCAGCAGGAGCAGCACCTGCGAACGCTGCATGAGTTGAACGCTTGTGGTATGATCTAGGTATCCAAAAAAAGTACAGTAATCATTTAATCCATACTTTTCAAGTTGGTCGCGAACCGATTTGTCTATAGTACCCACCAGCTGTATACTGAGTTTACTGGCAAAAGCCTTATTGCTAATAATCAGACTGCCCATGGCTTGCCATAGAAATTCGCAATTCCGGTTGGGGGGGATTGTTCCTATATGGGTAATGGTAAAGTACTGGTCAGGTTCTGCGGATTGCTCGGGAAAATCTGCCTCATCAAACCCATTGGTGATAACCTGTACCTTTCGGCTACTTAACTGCTCAAACTCCTCCTGCATTTGTGAGCCAACCACCACAACTTCATCGGCGTTTATCAGCACATCTCGCTCAAGCTTTCGATGTTTCTTTAGGGAGCGTGTAGTTAAAGGTAAATCGCTAAAATAGTCGATATTGGTCCATGGATCGCGAAAATCGGCGACCCACTTAACGCCCAGTCTCTGCTTAAGCCCAAGTGCAATAAGGTGCATACTGTGTGGCGGACCAGTTGATACCACTGCATCAACAGGATGTTTCTTTAGGTATTTAGCTAAAAACCTAACCGATGGCCTTACCCAAAACATTCGGGCATCGGGAATAAAAAGGTTTGCCCTTGCCCATAGGGCGATACGCCCAAACAATCCTTTTGACTTGCCCTCTTCGGATGTAAAGCCTACCCCCATTTTGCCCTTTTGGCGAGTAAACAAACGGAACACCTTGTATGGCTCGAAGATATTTCGTTTTAACACCTCAACTCCTTTGGGGATATCAGCGTGCAATGTCTTATCCAACAGAACCACCTCTGGATTTTGCGGGGTATAAATAACTGGCTCCCAACCAAACTCGCGCAAATACTTTGTGAACTTAAGCCAACGCTGCACCCCACTCCCCCCTGCGGGTGGCCAGTAGTAGGTGATTATTAGTAGGCGTTTGGGCATTGGGGTTGATTGATTGGGTGATTGGTTGATTGGTTGATTGGTTGACCTGAAAGCCCTGCCTGTTGCCAACAGGGCAGACAGGGTGCAAAGCTCCTGTCAGCGTCTAAAGAGATTGATTTATTGATTGAGAGTTTAGGGTTAATACGATGTATTAACCCTAAACACTAAACCAAAATTCTTATATTTTTCTTAAAAGATTCTTCATACTCACCTTCTCCTCCATTATCTCGCGTAGGCTTGATGCATCTACCCGCTCCTGCTCCATGGTGTCGCGGTGGCGAATGGTAACGGTATTATCCTCGAGCGACTGATGGTCGATAGTTATGCAGAAAGGCGTTCCAATGGCATCGTGACGGCGGTAACGCTTGCCAATGCTGTCCTTCTCCTCGTATTGACACTTGAAATCGATCTTAAGGTCATCCATAATCTGACGAGCCTTGTCGGGCAGGCCATCCTTTTTGGTAAGCGGGAACACGGCCAGCTTAACGGGAGCCAACGCTGGTGGTATGCGCAGCACAACGCGCTCATCGGTACTACCATCCTCCTTGGTTATTTTCTCCTCGGTATATGCTGCCGATAGTAGCAATAGAAATGTGCGATCTAAACCAATGGATGTTTCCACTACGTATGGTACGTAATTCTCGTTTGTTTCGGGATCGAAGTACTGCAACTTTTTACCCGAGTGCTGCTGATGTTGACTCAGGTCGAAATCGGTACGCGAATGAATTCCCTCAACCTCCTTGAAGCCAAATGGGAATTGGAACTCGATATCGAAGGCCGCATTGGCGTAATGCGCCAGCTTATCGTGCTCATGAAAGCGATACTTCTCATCGCCCAGCCCCATGGCCTTGTGCCAGCTCATACGCTTGGCTTTCCAAAACTCGAACCACTTCATCTCCTCACCTGGGCGTACAAAGAACTGCATCTCCATTTGCTCAAACTCGCGCATACGGAAAATGAACTGGCGAGCCACAATCTCGTTACGGAAAGCCTTACCAATTTGCGCAATACCAAAGGGTAGTTTCATTCGCCCTGTCTTTTGCACGTTTAGGTAGTTTACAAAGATTCCCTGTGCGGTTTCGGGACGGAGATATATGGTGTTGGCATCGTCGCTAACGGAGCCCATCTTGGTGTCGAACATCAGGTTAAACTGGCGAACATCAGTCCAGTTACGCGAGCCCGAAATGGGGCAAACAATTTCGCAATCCTCAATAATCTTCTTAACCTCGGGCAAATCATTATCGTCCAAAGCTTTTACCATTCGGGTACGAACGGCATCAATCTTGGCCTGAATTTCAAGCACCCTGCCGTTGGTTTTTACAAACATAGCCTCATCGAAGCTATCGCCGAAACGTTTCTGCGCCTTGGTAACCTCCTTGGCAATCTTCTCTTCCTGCTTGGCCATCCAATCCTCGATAAGCACATCGGCGCGGTAGCGCTTTTTACTATCCTTATTATCGATAAGCGGATCGTTAAATGCGCCCACATGCCCCGATGCAACCCACACATCTGGATGCATAAAGATGGCAGAGTCAAGCCCCACAATATTCTCGTGAAGACGAGTCATTGAGTCCCACCAGTACTGTCGGATGTTATTTTTAAGTTCTACACCATTCTGTCCGTAATCGTAAACCGCGCTAAGGCCGTCGTAAATCTCGCTGCTCTGGAAAACAAATCCGTACTCCTTGCAATGCGCAATTAGCTTCTTAAATAGTTCTTCTTGGGTCATATGTTATGATTTTATTTTGATTATTCTCTTTGTTCTACTTACCATTAGTTGAAATATGCTGTAATAATGTAATGATTTGGCTAGAAGACGGAAGTCGGAAGACCGAAGTCCGAAGTCCG
>DDWD01000179.1 GCA_002345825.1 Bacteroidales bacterium UBA2295 | reverse complement strand
ACTACCTCATCGAGTTTAAGGCTCCAGGCGATCTGATCGACAAGTTAGAAGTTCAGTATCGTCGCGACGAGCGCGTAATTCGTTTCTTAACCTTCCGTATGGATAAGCATTCTATTGAGTATGCCCAGAAGAAGAGATCAAAGGTTGAACAACAAAAGAAGGAGGCGTAATCCATGGCACAAAATCAGAGCGAAATCAGATATCTAACACCCCCAACCGTTGATATCAAAAAGAAGAAGTACTGCCGTTTCAAGAAAAATGGCATAAAGTACATTGACTATAAAGATCCTGAATTTCTAAAGAAGTTCCTTAACGAGCAAGGCCGTATTTTACCTCGCCGCCTTACCGGAACCTCGCTTAAATATCAGCGTAAAGTTGCCACCGCAGTGAAAAGGGCACGCCATTTGGCTTTGTTGCCATTTGTAACCGATTTGTTGAAATAATCACAGGAGACCAACGCGATGGAAATTATACTAAAACAAGATGTAGCCACTTTAGGCCACAAAGATGATATTGTTACAGTGAAAAATGGTTATGCCCGCAATTACCTTATACCTCAGGGAATAGCCACTGCTGCAACTGTATCGGCAAAGAAAGTACTTGCCGAGAATATTAAGCAAAGAGCCCACAAGGAAGCTAAGATTAAGGCTGATGCTGAGGCTATTGCTCAAAAACTCGAAGGTGTGAAGCTAACCATTGGCGCTAAAACTAGCACCACTGGTAAGATATTTGGATCGGTTAACACCATTCAGATTGCCGAATCGCTTAAGGAAAAAGGATTTGATATTGATAGGAAGAATATCTATATCAAAGAAGAGCAGGTTAAAGAGGTTGGTTCGTATACAGCCGAAATTAAGCTGCACCGCGAGGTGAAAGTTAGCCTTGAATTTGAAGTAGTAGGTGAGTAATTACTGAAACATACATATAAAAAAGCCTCGAAGAAATTCGAGGCTTTTTTTTGCGATTTTTCCTAATAGTTTTTAACGAACTGCAATAGCCTCAATCTCAACAAGAACACCCAATGGGAGTTTTACCACTCCGTAAGCGGCTCGGGCAGGCATCTTTTCGGTAAAGAATTTGGCATATACCTCGTTCATTGGAACAAAATTATCCATATCGCTAAGCAAGCAGGTTGTTTTCACCACGTTTTCGTATGTTAGGCCTGCCTCGGCAAGGATGGCTCCCATATTTTTGAGTACCTGTTCGGTTTGCTCGGCAATACCTCCCTCAATAATTTTTCCTAATTCAGGAACTACGGGGATTTGACCAGAAATGAATACCAGTCCGCCTGCCTCAACAGCTTGGCTGTAAGGGCCTACTGCTTTTGGCGCTTTGTCTGTATTAATTATTTTCTTCATAACAATTTGTTGTTTTAGGTTATCAAATTAGTTACCTATCGTAATGGCTTTGACGACGAGAAAGCTTAAGATCTCGAAGCGTGCCAGACTTTACGTTGATTTTAAAGCTGAAACTTCTTAGGTATCCTATGGGAACCACGGAGAGACTCATTTCCCAACAGTGCAGGTCTCGGAAAAAGTTGAGCGATGTGGTGGTTAACTTTTTGCCTTTAAAGTCGTACCCCGATCGGAATCCTATTTTCCACTTAGGTGAGAGGCTAACATCGCCCGAGAAAGAAAGGGTTTGGGTTGTAACTGGTTCTATTCGCTGTTTTGAGTACGTGAATGAGTAATCGAATCGAATATTCCAGGGTACGTCGAAATCGACGTACTCCCCATCAAGGTAGCCCGTACCTATAGATTCTCCAAAGTTGGGGTTTCCCATATCGCCACCCATAGGCATACCGTCACGGCCTCTTTGCATCCCATCCATAGACCTTCCAAGTCCTCCCTGGTTCTTATCTGAATCGCCTCTCTTGTCGCCTCCGCTTAGCGAGAAGCTAATACCAGTGCGGAAGTTGGTAAGCCTAACCAGCTGCTTGTTGAGTGCATATTGAAAATCTTTTACCCTATTCCCTTTTTCGTCGAGCCCATAGGGATCAAGCGTACCCGAAAAGTTAATGTTAAACATCTCGAATAGCATTGTGCGAGCCGTAAGCGATATTGGGCTCAAATGCATTGAGTCGGCAAGCATATTCCAACCCGAGTTGAGGTTAAAACTTTCGAGAAGTTTGATTATTCTAGTATCTGATGTTGAGTCCCTATCGCTCAGTACTTTCATCTCAAGATTATTGGCCAAACCAAAACTAATTACTCCGCTTTTGCCTGCTCCCGGGCTACCAAAAAGTGCCCCCTGAAAAATTGAGTACTCTTGAAACTTTGTGCCAGTGGTGTCTGCCTGCACTTCTTCATAAAATCCGTATTTTGCCTCGCTAAAATCGGGTCGGTACGAGAGCGATACGTTGGGAGTCATTACGTGCCTTACGGCTTGTACTTTTGATGTGGATTTGAAGTTGTACATCCCGTATAGTTTTGTACTTGCCGATAGCGATGCGTTGTACTGATAGGCTCGCTTAAATCCATTAACATCCTCGGTTACAACCTTCTTTTCCTCTTCGTCCCAACGCTTGGTAATGGTTTTGGTGTACCAATTCTCGGTGTAGTTGGCCGATGGGCTTACTGTAATGTAGTTCAGTATGTTAAAAGATGTTGATACTGGAATTCGGTGTTGCATTCCATTCCTCATTTTGTCGAATGAGCTTAACGTGAGAAGTGAATCGGTTCGGGTATTTACCGAATTGTCTAAATTTCCGCTGTACGACAGGCCAATTTTTTCGTACCATGCAGGTGCCCCAATGTTATTTTTTCGTTTGAATGGATATATACGGTTCATATTAAATGCCACTTTGGGAAAACCAATGTTAATTGTACTATCGAGGTTATTCTGCGAGTGGTTCATCGATGTTGACATGCTGAAAGGTGTTCCTGGCCAAACTTTGGAGTACGATATGCTTGACGAGATGGAGTTGGTTAAAAAATTATCAACACTTTGGGCATTATAACGATTGTGGCTAGGCGATCCTAGGTTTAATCGGGCCTGAAATGTAGAATTGGGGTTTGCTTTTGGGTCTTGGCTATGGCTCCACCTAAGCCAGTACGACTGATCTTTCATATAATCCGGATAGCCTTTCTCACCAATTACATTCTGCGAAAAATCGAACGCGAAGCTACCCGAAAACCTGTACCGTTTACGGTAGGTTGTTAGGAAATTGGAAGCCCATGATCCTTTGGAGTATATGTTTCCAGTTACTTTCAGATCAAAGTAATCGCTAAGGCCAAGGTAAAATCCGCCACCTCTTAAGAAAAATCCCCTTTCGGCCTCCTCGCCGTATTCTGGCAATACTATTCCCGAAGAGCGTCCTTTCTTGCTGGGGAAAAATCCAAAGGGTAATATCAAAGGGAATGGCACATCAGCTATTACCAGATAAGCAGGACCTGTGATAAGCTTATCGTTTGGTAAAAGTTTTGCTTTTGATATGGATATGTAAAAGTGTGGATTTTCGTGGTCGCAAGTAGTGTACTTTCCTCCCTTAACATTTATCGACTTATCGGGCATTAGCTTAGTGTCATGGCTATGCAGAAATCCGTCGGCTTCCTCAGTAATTACACCATAAATCTTAGCCTTTTTAGTGTCGAAGTTGTAACGCATACTCTCCATGTTGAAAACCTGCTCGCCTTCTTTAAAAACAGGTTTACCAACAATATTCCCGGTTGAGTCGGGTCTGCCCTCAGCAAAAACCACACTCGATTCCATATCGTATTCAATGTAGGCTGCAGTGAGTTCCATACTCTCATACTTCACCTTGGCATCTCCCCACAGGTATACTTTTTTGCCATCGATTGAGTATAGCAGAGAGTCCTTGGCCTCTTTGAAAATAGGATTGTTTATGGGCGACTTGGACTTATTTTTTAAAGTATCGGAAGCTATAGCTGATGAGTCGGCTGGTAGTGCCAACGAATCGGCACCAAAATTCAGAGTATCGGGTGCAAATGAAGAAGAATCTGGGGTTTGCAGATAATAATCACTAAAATCAGCAGTTAGAGAGTTTGCGTGGCTGTGGTTAACTGCTAAAAATGAAATAAATAAAATAAGAGTTGCTCTCAAATGCAATTTTAGTGCTATTTTTGTAGGATAATACATATAAAATCGAGCTCAAAACTACTAAAAAAAAGAATCTTTGGGCATATGCAAGTTGTAAATAAATTTAAAAACATAGTAACGAGGTTTTTACTAATTGTAGTATGGCTACCGGGTATTTTTCTATCCAGTAATTCCATTGCATTTTCTCAGGAAGCATACAAGCTACGTAAAGTGGTTATCGACCCTGGTCATGGTGGACGCGATGCGGGTGCCATTGGCCGAAAAGCCAAAGAGAAAGATATTGTACTTTCAGTTGCCCTACTAGTTGGGAAATATATTGAGGATAACCTCCCCGATGTTGAGATTGTTTATACTCGTAAAACCGATGTTTTTGTTCCTCTGGAGAAGCGAAGCCAGCTAGCAAACGAAAGCCAGGCTGATCTGTTCATCTCAATTCATTGTAATGCTAACCCTAGCCGATCGCCATACGGAACAGAAACATACGTTATGGGGCTGCATAAATCGCAGGATAACTTGGATGTAGCTATGCGCGAAAACGCAGTGATAGCCTACGAGGAGGACTATTCATCAAAATATGAAGGGTACGATCCCAACTCTCCAGAATCGTATATCATCTTTAGCTTAATGCAGAACTCATTTCTTGATCAAAGCCTTAACATTGCAAGTTTTATTCAGAACGAATTCCGCGAACGCGCCCGTAGGCGCGATAGGGGCGTTAAGCAGGCCGGATTTGTTGTGCTATGGCAAAATTCAATGCCAAGCGTACTGGTTGAATTAGGATTTCTTAGCAATGCCAAGGAGGAGGCTTACCTTATCACTTCCGAGGGACAGGCGTACCTTGCTTCGGCAATATTTAGGGCTTTTAGAGACTATAAGAATATGGTTGAATCGAGGAGTGCCTTTACGGCTGAAGCCCAGTTCGACGAGGTGGTTACATCACGTGAAAACCCTGATGCCTCATCTGTCACCAGCCAATGGGCTAATAATAATCCGCCTTATAAGCCTGCGAACTTGGGCGATGGACTCCATTTTAAAGTACAGGTAACGGCATCTAGCAAACCATTGCCTGCCAATTCCCCCATTTTTAGCAAGTTGCAAAATGTTGAGGAACTTGCTGTGGGTGGTTTGTACAAATATTTGGTAGGAAATAAAAACACATATAACGAAACAGTATCCTTTTGTCAGGAGGTACGTGAGCATTTCCCCGATGCTTTTGTTGTAGCTTTTAAGGATGGGAAACAAATATCGCTCGATCAAGCCAGAAGAATTTCTGTGAATTAAACCCAACTGTTACTATGAAGATAAAACGCGAAGCAAAAATTGGCCTATTTACTGTGATATGCTTAGCCACCCTTTTCTGGGGAATTAATTTTTTGAAGGGAAAGAATGTGTTTAGTCGAACCAATACATTCTATGCAGTTTATAACAGGGTAGATGGCCTTAAAGTTACTAACGACGTTGTTCTTAGCGGATATAAAGTGGGTTCGGTAAAGAGCATTAAGTTTGAGGAGGGACACACAGGGCGCATTATAGTTGCACTGCTGATTGAAAAAAAATACCTTGTTCCAGTAAACTCGGTGGCCAAACTCATTAGCTCCGATATCATGGGTGGAAAGGCAATTCGGCTTGAATTGTCACCAAATCAGGAGTACCATGAACAGGGCGACACGCTTATATCGTCTATTGAGACGGGCTTGCTCGATCAGCTTATTTACGAGATGGTACCTATTAAGGAAAAAGCAGAAACCCTAATGGATGATCTTGGGAGAGTGCTAAAATCTCTCGATCAGGCGCTCAATACCCAGAACCAAGAAAATCTCAACAAGAGTTTTGCCTCGCTTAGCAGCTCGCTACAGAACATTGATAGCGCCTCATTGTCGCTCAACGAATTGTTGAATTCCGATTCAAGTGATCTGAAAAAGATGCTTAGCAATATGAATGAGTTAACCTACCGCTTGAAGAATAATACCTCAGGAATTGACACTGTTATTAACAACTTTGCAAGCATAAGCGATACGCTAGCAAATGCCAATATTGGTCGTATTTTAGCACAAACCGACTCGGCTTTGTATTCAGTAAATCAATTAATTACAAGCATAACTGCAGGCGAAGGTTCTATGGGTGCACTTATGAAAAACGATACCCTATACCTTAATCTAGAGCAATCGGCCAAGAACCTAGAGCTGCTTTTATATGATATGAAAGTGAATCCCAAACGGTATATTAACTTCTCCCTTTTCGATTTTAGCCGAGATCGATACGTCAAATCCAAAGATTAGACATCGAGATTTGGTAAACACCTGAAAAACAACAAGATAAGTTTAGTGAGTTAAAACACAGTGACTTTGTAATTCTCAGTCATCAAGTACTTCTTAGCTTTTAGTTAAAGTGGATGAGCCAATGATTTAAGGTTCAACTTTTTATAGTTATCAACAACCTAAGTATCAGATTATCAGTACAAAATGTGTTTTTCAATTTTTTTTCAATTTTTTTTTGTATGATTTATAACCCTTTGAAACGAGTTTGAGAAATCCTACTTTTTTTCTGTTTTTTTTTCAGTATTTTTTTCACAATTTTGTTCTCACGTCAGAGAGAAACCAAAAATTCATCATTTAAATAGTAAGCATTGTGAAGGTTGTTGATTACCAAGAAGCCTGGGGTAATTGTTTGAAGATCATCAAAGATAATGTTCCGCCGGTAAGTTTTAAAACGTGGTTTGAGCCTATTGTCCCGTTGAAGCTAGATAGCAATGTGTTGACTATACAGGTGCCCAGCCCTTTCTTTTATGAGTACCTTGAGGAGCAATTTATAGACATCCTTCGGAAAACACTACGAAAGGAGTTAGGCCCGGGTGCAAAGCTTGAGTACAATGTAGTGATGGAAAATCACAGCGCATTGTCGAGCAAGCCTGTTACAGTTGTGTTTCCAACGCAGAATAAAACAGAGCTTAGAAATAAGCCCGTGTCGATGCAGCACTCTGCAAATGGCGATTACAAGATCAAGAATCCCTTTGTGATTCCGGGCATAAAAAAGCTGCATGTTGACCCACAGCTCAATTCCGACAATACATTTACCAATTATGTAGAGGGTGAGTGTAACCGGTTAGCTCGTTCAGCAGGAATGGCTGTAGCTAATGCTCCAGGTAAAACTGCTTTTAATCCCTTACTCCTATACGGAAATTCAGGATTAGGTAAAACTCACTTGGCTCAAGCCATTGGAATAAGGGTAAAGGAAAAATATCCCGAAAAAGTGGTGCTGTATGTTAATGCTGTTAAGTTTCAAACCCAGTACGTTGAGGCTGTGCGTAATAACAACACCAACGATTTTGTGCATTTTTACCAAATGATTGACGTGCTGATTATTGATGATGTGCATGAATTTGCTGGCAAAGAAAAAACACAAGATACTTTTTTCCATATCTTTAATCACCTTCATCAGGCTGGTAAGCAAATTATATTAACATCAGACAAACCACCTGTTGAACTCCAGGGACTTGAGCAGCGCTTACTTTCGCGCTTCAAATGGGGATTGTCGGCCGATCTTCAATCGCCCGATTTTGAAACCCGTGTAGCAATACTCCGTCAAAAAATCTATAAAGACGGCATTGAGTTGTCCGATGAAGTTGTGGAGTACATTGCCACCAATATCACCAATAATATTCGTGAGCTCGAGGGTGCCTTGATTTCCCTGCTGGCTCAATCAACTCTAAATAGAAAGGAGATTACCATTGAGTTGGCCTCCGAGATGATTGATAAGTTGGTAAAAAATACCAAACGAGAGATCTCTATCGATTACATTCAAAAGATAGTTAGCGAGTATTTTGGGTTACCTAGCGATGTGCTACATACCAAAACCCGTAAGCGTGAGATTGTACAGGCCAGGCAAATAGCGATGTATTTCTCAAAAAGCCTGACCAAGAGTTCTCTCTCGACCATTGGAAGTTTAATTGGTGGGAAAGATCATGCTACCGTTTTGCATGCCTGTAAAACAGTGAACAATCTTATTGATACCGATAAGCGATTTAAAAATCAAATTGAAGATATTGAGCGTAAGCTCAAACTCTAAAATCAATTGTGCTGAAGCACAAAAAAACGCTGTATGTGTTCATTGCATACAGCGTTTTTTTTATGATTTATCGGCTAATATTATAGCTACCCGCGCTTTACCACAAACCATGGATTTTCAATATCCTCCTTATTGTATGCTAGGCGATTACCATCGTCAAGTGATTGCATTACACAGCCTGCTTCCTCGGCAATAGCCTGTCCCGCAGCTGTATCCCATTCGGTGGTGGTTCCAAATCGAGGGTAGATATCTGCATTTCCCTCAGCAACCATACAAATTTTCAGGGACGATCCCCTGGCGATAATCTCTACATCCTCCTTTTCTTTCAATTGCTTGTCGATAAATTCTTTGGTTTCACTCGATAAGTGAGATCTGCTGGCCACAATGGTATATGCTGAATTGTCTTTGGGCAAAGGAAGTTTCTCTGATGTGGAAATCAAGGTTTCAATTTGTGCCTGATCGCTAATGGGGTTTTCTATTCCATTAACTTTAAACGATCCAATACCTTTTAATGAGAAGTAAAGCTGATTAAGTACAGGAACATAAATCACTCCAATAATAGGGTATCCTTGAAAAACCAAAGCAATGTTAACTGTAAACTCTCCGTTCCGCTTTATAAACTCTTTTGTACCATCAAGAGGATCTACTAACCAGAAATACTCCCAGCCTTTGCGCTCTTCGTAAAGCAGGTTTCGGCCTTCTTCACTAAGTACCGGAATACGCGTTTTCATCAACGTATTTACTATTTCCTCGTTAGCAAGCCTATCAGCAAGAGTCAGTGGCGTTGCATCCGATTTAAGATTTACCTGAAAATCATCAGAATTATATACTTTTATTATCAGTGCACCTGCCCTAATTGCTGCGTTAATTGCAATGTAAAGCAAGTGCTTAAGTTCTGCTTGTTCAATCATTATATTCTATTTGTACAAGCATAATATGCTTGCAGTGAGTTTTTTTGGTTAAACTATCTTTTTTTTCATTGAAAACTAAAATGTGTGACAAATTAATAACAATTGAGCGTAAACTCAAAATGCAAAGTGCCATTAATGGAATTATTGACTATTGTCCTTCTATTTAATGGGCACAATATGAGTTTCGTATAAGCTAAATTTTATGTTCTACAAAATAATTTTGTTATGTCTGTCATAAACAAAACTCTACAATAACCAGGTAAACAGGTGTTTAGTGTGGCTCTTTGAGTGTTACGTGCGATTATTGTTTTTGAAAAATAAATGCAATATTTGCATGAAGCCGTTAAATGCGATAAGTTTACAACAACTAAAAATTTAAACTATGAATGGACTTGAAAAACTAAAACCAGCCGATATTTGGAAATATTTTGCTGAGATATTACAGATACCACGCCCCTCCAAAAAGGAGGAAAAAATTATAGCCTATTTGCTCAACTTTGGCAATGAGCATAACCTGGAGACCCTTCAGGATGATGCCGGAAATATACTTATTCGCAAGCCTGCATCAAAAGGAAAGGAAAAATTAGAGTCAGTGGTACTTCAAAGCCACATGGATATGGTTTGTGAGAAGAATAGCGATATTACCCATGATTTCAATACCGATCCCATTAATGCATATGTTGATGGCTCATGGGTAAGAGCAAAAGGCACTACTTTGGGTGCCGACGATGGAATAGGCATGGCTGCACAGCTGGCGCTTTTGGCTTCAAAGGATGTTGAGCATGGCCCACTTGAGTGTCTTTTTACTGTTGATGAGGAAACCGGACTGACTGGAGCTTTTGAATTAAAGCCAGGCTTTATCAAATCCAAAATTCTTATCAATCTCGATTCGGAAGATGAGGGTGAACTATTTATTGGTTGTGCGGGTGGAATGGATACCGAGATTACTTTTGCATACGACACAGAGAAGGTGCCAAGCGATTTCAAAGCGTTTCGCTTGGCAATTACTGGGCTAAAGGGTGGTCATAGCGGCGATGAGATTGACAAAGGCCTAGGGAACTCAATAAAAATAATCAACCGTTTTCTTTGGAAAGGAGCAAACAAGTACGATTTGCGGATTTCTGAGCTGGAGGGGGGGAACCTTCGAAACGCAATACCCAGAGAAGCCTTTGCCACATTTGTAATACATGCTGATGATGTGGAGAGCATGATGGAATTCTTCAATGGCTACAAGAACGATATCATTGGTGAGTTCAATGTTGTTGAGCCTGGTTTGAAGATTGAATTAAAAGAAACCGATACACCACAGTGGGTTATTGATGAACCTACTCAATTTGATTTGCTCAACTCCATTTATGCTTGTCCTCATGGTGTAATAGCAATGAGCCAAACCATCCCCGGGCTAGTTGAAACATCAACGAATCTGGCTGCAATCAAGTTCATACAGGATAATCAAATTTTGGTAACCACTAGCCAGCGAAGCTCTACAAACTCATCGAAGATAGATGTTGGAAATATGGTGCAAAGTGTTTTTCGCTTGGCTAATGCCCATGTGGTTCATACTAGCGGATACCCCGGATGGACTCCCAATACTAACTCTACTATCCTTACCATAACCAAGAACTCCTATCAAAAGTTGTTTAAATCCGATCCTGTTGTTAGGGCAATTCATGCAGGGCTGGAGTGTGGACTATTCCTTGAGAAGTATCCTGATCTTGATATGATCTCGTTTGGACCAACCATTAAGGGAGCTCACTCACCCGATGAGCGTCTTGATATTGAGACAACTGAGAAGTTTTGGGATTTACTTCTCGATGTGCTGGCAAACATACCTCAAGCATAGTCGCTTTGTAAAATCCTAAAACTTACAACAGATGAAAAACAAAACTTATCAATGGTTGCTGGCTACGCTACTGGTAGCTCTAAATGGATATGCTGTGCAAACCACACAGGCTCAGGACTCAGATGAAAAGGACAAGATAACCTACGATTTCTATGGTTACATATCCCATGAGGTAATTTTTGACACCCACCAATCAGTATTTACACGCGATGGTGAATTGTATCTATTTCCAGCAGGCCCTGTGTACCATCCCGAGTCGGGCAATCTTATAAATGAAAATTCTCAACTCGAGATGCTATCGCTTCAGTCGAGGTTAGGGGTGAAAATTGCTGGTCCCGATGTCCTGAATGCTAAGCTAACAGGTATGGTTGAAACCGATTTTTTTGCAACATCGGAGGCGCACAAACACCACCTTAGGATCCGGCATGCCTTTATGAAGCTACAGTGGGATAAATTGAGCCTAACGCTTGGGCAATATTGGCATCCTATGTTTACACCCGAACTTTTCCCGCATGTGATTTCCTTTGGCGCTGCGGTGCCATTCAATCCGTTGAATCGTTCCCCACAGGTTCGTTTCGATTATTTGCCCACAGAAAGTGTAAAAGTTGTTCTGGCTGCACTTGCACATGGATACCATTCCTGCGTTGGTCCGGAGGCTGCTCAGCGCAATTCCGGGTTACCCGATCTTCAGTTTCAGCTGCATTTGGGTAATCGGCCAAACTTAACAACCGGATTTACAGCGGGCTACATGTGGTTGCAACCTCTAGAGGAAACCTCAGGTGGAGTACATTATTATAGCTCCGAACTTTTGGGTGCATTCAATCTCCAATGGTTTGGTAGGGTTAAACTTTCGAATCTTACCCTTCAAGCAAAACTATCGTATGGTGAGAACATGACTCATTATGTAATGATTGGGGGATACGGACGTGTTCTTAACGACGCTGCAATCAGCACTGGGTACTCATATGCTAACCTTAGGACTTATGCGGGTTGGTTAGAGGCTATGTATAAGCTAAATGATAATTGGGATGCAGGTATTTTTGCTGGACAAATGGGTTCATTAGGGTCAACTGAACGGATTGATGTTAGTGGTCCTATTTGGTACACAAGAGCAGCCAATATGGCTAACGGTCTTCGCATTTCTCCACGAATTTCATACACTCAGAAAAAATTGCGTTTTGCTTTAGAGTACCTATACAGTACAGCCGATTATGGTTCTTCATTTACAGAGTATGCTGTACCTGTTGATGTTCAGGGAACCTATAACCATAGATTATTATTCTCTTCTGTGTTCACATTCTAGATTACTAGTATTTGCTAATATAAAAAAAGGCCCGCATTGCGGGCCTTTTTTACTCACTATTGCTCTAACCTTAAAACTTGACTAAAGTTTAACAAAACGCTTGTTTATTGGCATTTTCTCTTCGTCAACAGAGATGATGTAAACCCCTTTGGCCAGGTCACTCACGTCAATTTGTGTGTCGAGATTGTATAGGAACTCGTCCTTAACAACTCGTCCTTGGATGTCGTAAATTCTCAGCGATACTTCGCCAACAATACCATTTAGGCTTACTGTAATCATATCCTTGGCTGGGTTTGGATAAACTGTGTAGATCTCAGCCGTTTCCATACCTAAATCCTCGGCTATAGGCTCGGTTGTATAACCAGAAGTTTTGGTTTGAACTACGTTCACTGTATAATCTTCTACCTCACCATAGCTAAAAGTTTCGCATGCTGTTTGCGCTGCATTGTACTTCATGCTAACCCTCATACGGGTTGAACCAAGAACCGCATCGGTTGGGATATTTACATTTGCTGAAAGCAAGTTGCTGCTTGATGATGAACCGTTAACTACACGTTCGTTAGTGTCGAATGTGCCATTCTGATTGAAATCAATCCAAATTGCCCAGTACTCGGTGTAGCTGCTTCCGCTAAATCCGGCCTGAATGTATATTGGAAGAGTTTCGCCACGGGCAACGGTTGCACTCATGCTGGTGAAGTTAGCATATCCACTGTTTTTGCCTGAAGTATTATCAACCTCAGCAAATTGTACCTTTTGAATCCACTCGTAGTTGGCGTTATTGCCTTTGCTTGCACAGTATGTAAGCGAGGCGCTTTGAGTTGTAAAAGTTGATATGGCCGAGTATGCACTGCTACCGTTTTGATTATTGGCTCTAACCTGCCATTCGTAGGTGGTACCTGCAGATAATCCGGTTGCGCTTACCGAAGTAGATGTTACATTTGATGAGTTCCAATTGCCACCCTGTGGACGGAACTGAACATCGTACGATGTTGCACCTGTTGATGCACTCCACCCTAGCGTTGCACTTGATGTTGTTATGCTCGAAGCTGCTAATCCTGTAGGTGTGGCAGGAGGGGTTGGTTGTCCTGCCGCTATAGTTACTGTGTAATCCTCAACCTCACCGTAGCTAAATGCTTCGCATGCAGTTTGAGCAGCGTTGTACTTCATACTAACCCTCATGCGGGTAGTGATTGATGCGGTTCCTGAAGGGATTGTTATATTGCCGGTAACAGTGGTTTTACTCATTGCACCTGCATCAAAAACCAATTCGTTGGCATCAAAAGTAGCATTCCCGTTAAGGTCAATCCAAATTTTCCAGTACTCATTGTATGTGCTGCTAGCAAAACCAGGCGTTAAGCTAATGCTGTATGTGCTACCTGCTTGAAGGTTAACTACCTTTGATGTGAAGTCGGTGTAACCTGCAGCGCTAGAACTGTTTGAGAACGATCCAACAACTACTTTTGATATCCACTCGTACGACGAGTTATTGCCCTTAGATGTACAGTATGTTGCAACTTGCTGTTGCGTGGTGAATGATGCTACACTGGAGTAGCTGCTTGTTCCTGCACTGTTTTTTGCTCTAACTTGCCACTCGTATACAGTGCTTGAAGCCAAGCTTGAAGCATTGTAGCTATTGGAGGTAACAGTATAGGTATTCCAGCTGCCTCCCTGAGGACGAAGTTGTATTTCGTATGATGTTGCTCCAGTGCTTGCATTCCATGTTAGACTTGCACTGCTGCTGGTTACGTTCGAAGAGTTCAAACCTGATGGGGTAGAGGGAGGATCATTTGTAAACATCCCCTGAAGGGCTGTAAGCGCTTTCTGCGCATTTAGCCTTCCTGAACCTAGTTTGCCCGTATAGCTCGAGTTCAGCGAGTAGTGGTTATCAACATTATCTGTAAGTAGGTTGAAAAGTTGTGTATTAGAGAGTGTTACCCCATTACGAGCTGCATTGGAAACAAGCAGAGCTGCAACTCCCGATACATGAGGGCAAGCCATTGACGTTCCTTGGTAGAAACCATAGCTGCTATTGGTAAGGGTGCTAAGAACGCCTTTAGGATCAGTAGAGGAACTTTGCTCTCCGCCTGGAGCCGAAATATCAACCCAATCGCCATAATTTGAGTAGTAACTCCTAACATCCTTATTGTTTGTGGCGGCTACAGATAAAGTACCAGAGTAGCATCCAGGATACCAGTTTCCGGTTGCGTTATCGTTTCCTGCGGCAAAGATGGTGATACCACCATTAAGCACATTGCCGCCACCATTTGCGTTGAAGTAATCTATGGCATCGAGGGTAGCCTGATCGTAAACATTAACGCTAGTATATCCCCAGCTATTCTGAGAGATGGCTGCGCCATTATCCGCTGCGTATATTGGTGCTTGGTCAAATCCGCCACTTGTTGTGCTATTGAAAACTTGGCATGACATTAGGCGAACTCCGTCGTTGTTACCTGTACCGCCAGCAACACCCGCAACCCCTGTTGCATTGTTAGTTTCGGCAGCTACAGTACCGGCCACGTGAGTACCATGGTCATGAGCCTGTAATGTTGATGAGTTTGTTACAAAATTGTAGCCTTTTCCGGACCAGATATTTCCGGCTAAGTCGGGGTGATTTGTTTGTATTCCCCCATCAATAACTGCAACTATAACGTTGGATAATCCACGCTCTATTTCCCAAGCCTCGGGAAGGTCAATGTCCTTGTCGATAGTTCCGGCTTGTTGACCAGTGTTGTGGTAGTGCCACTGCTCGTTGTATCGAGTGTCGTTTGGAGTCCATTTCGCTTCTTTGGTAGCTCCATCTTCAGCTTCGTTTTTGTCCTCGTTTGGGACAACGTTGCTAATCAAACGCTTTTTAAAAACGGGTTCTGCTATTGTAACCTCGTCCAGCTCAGCGTATTTCTTTACCATTTCTTTTACATCGGCTTTTGAATCTACATCAACAACAAACCAAAGGTGGAATCCCCACGCTTTGTGTTGTTCACGATATTCAACCGATTTTGGAGATATATCGTACATCCCGTGTAGTAAAGGTTTGTACATTGATGCGCCAAAGGCTTGGTTTAGCTTATCTAACGATGTGTTGCCAGTAACAACATATCCATTTTTCTCGGCAACTATCAAAACATCTGGGATAGATTTTTCTAAGTTGGGGTTTAGCTTTATCCGAATCTTGCCAGATTCGTAAGCATCTGCTGGTACATTTTCTAAATCAATGGGTGGCCTTTCACCCTTAATCACTGGTGACTTGGCAATTGCCCAGGTTGACATAAGCGTTACGGCTAAAACGAATAGAACTCTTTTCATAAGCATTCCTTTTTTTTGGTTAATGGTTTAGTTTATGGTTGTTGGTTTTAAAAAAATGGTGATAAATATTGTGCCCAATTTAGGTAATTGAAATATGTGGATTTTATAAAATCGACAAACAGCCAGTATCTCCCTACAAACGACATGTATCGATGAGAGAATGGGCAAGACGAAGTTTTTTGTGATCTTGTTCATGCGCAATTAATTTTATTTGTTTATATTTCGCACATCATGTATCACTTGCTTTAGCCTTTTCTCTTATGAAGTTACGATGTGCCATTGTTGATGACGAGTCCCTATCGATTGACATCCTTCAAGGGTATCTATGCCGAATACCAAATATCGAGGTGGTAGCCACATTTAACGATCCGATTTCTGTAGTGGATTTTTTGAATGAGAACCAGGTTGACTTTCTTTTTCTTGACATCGAAATGCCAAATCTCTCAGGCATTGATCTTCTGAAGAGCCTTGTCGATCCACCCTTGGTGATTATTACATCGGCTAATAAAAACTACGCGCTCGAGGGGTACGAACTCGATGTGGTGGATTATTTGCTTAAACCCATTAGCCTAAAAAGGCTGTTACGGTCGGTAAGTAAAATATCGGATATAGTTTCTGTCAAAACAACATCAACGGCCTCTCCCTCCGACGAATTCATATTCCTTAAGGAAAACAAAAGAATGGTGCGCGTGAATTTTCGCGATATCCTATTTGTTGAGGGGATGAAGGACTACGTGAAGGTGGTAACCCGCGATAAAACGGTAATATCAAAGCAGAACCTTTCAAGCATTGAAGTTCTTTTGGCCGATAAGAATTTTGTTCGAGTCCATAAATCGTACATAGTATCTCTCGATCATATTGATGCGTACAGCTGTTCGTTCATTGAGATTGGACTATTTGAAATTCCCATAGGCCGATCGCACAAGGATAAAGCTATGGAGCAGCTGGGACTTATCAGTGATATCGAGAAACCCCTATAAACCATGAGGCTTACCTTTCCATATACTTCGTTAGTAATTGCATTGCTTCTTTCAATATTTTCAATCAAAGCAGTTTCTCAAATCAAAGGGTTAATACCCTCACAATATTATCCCGCTAAGGAGTATAAGGCCGGGACTCAAAATTGGGCAATTGCTGAGGATGCCCGAGGGGTTTTGTACTTTGGAAATGCCCATGGAGTTTTGCAGTATAACGGGCATGACTGGCAATTGATCAAACTATCTAATGGGTCTGCTGCTCGCAGCCTTGCTATTGACGATCGGGGGTTGATATATGTTGGTGGATTTAACGAGATTGGTCTGTTGCTTCCCGATGACAAAGGGCAGCTGGGTTACCGTTCACTTAATTCTTTTGTTGATGTAGATGCAAAAGATTTTGGTGAAGTATGGAAAATAACAACGCTGAACGATTCGGTGTTTTTCACCACTCAGCAATTTTTATTTTGTTGGGCCAACAATGAGCTAACCTATTGGCAAAATGAGAGGGGGCGTTTTTACCTAAGCCATATAATGGACAATAGGCTTGTTGTTCAAAGCATTGGCGAGGGATTACTTGAACTTGTCCACGGTAAACTGATCCCAGTTAAAGGCGGCGAACACTTTGTTAACCATAGGATACACACCATACTACCAGCAGATAATGGGTATCTTGCTTGTACCAGAACCAACGGTTTTTACCTTATTCAAAATGATGGTGAACGCATAAGGGTCTCATCGTTGGCCAGCTTGGGCTCAAAAGCCAAAGCATTGAATAGATATTTTACCAAAAATACATATTATCAAGGTACTACCCTTTTGGGAGGTTTATTTGGTTTTAGTTCGCTTGAGGGTGATGTGCTGATAGTGGATGGCGAATGGAATACTGTTGATATTATCAATGCCGAGACTATTGGGAAAGCGAGTAAAGCATACTATTTGCACCAGAGTGCAAATGGGGTTTTGTGGTTGGCATTAGATAATGGCATTGCAATGTCTGAAGTTCAGTTACCTTTTAGAATATGGGATGAGGGTAGGGGAATTAGTGGGGTTATAACCGATGTTGCGCAGCTCAGAGATACGCTGTACATCTCAACTGGGTCGGCGGTGTTTTGTACATCTGCCAAATCCCAAAAACCATTCGAACTAACGCAGTTTACTCCCATTGAAGCTTCGGTTGAGCAAGCTTGGGAATTTTTATATTTTATTCCTCCCTGCCCCCAATGGCAATCACCCTATAGCATTAATTCTCCTCCTAATTTCAGTGAGCAAGATGCTATCCTGCTGGTGGCAACAAGCAAGGGCCTTTTTCAACTCAACGGAACTAAAGCCCAGCGGGTAGCAAGGTATGATGTTATTCTAAAGCTTCATCAGTATCGAAAAGATCCATCTAAACTTTATTTTGGAACACCATCAGGACTAGCAGCACTGCAATACCATGAAGGCAAATGGATTGATCTGGGCTATCAATTTGATGTTCATAATGGGGTTAATGAGATAGGGGAGGATGCTGACGGTGGTCTTTGGTTTTCATCAAATTACTTTGGTTTGTTTAACGCTCCATTTCCTATAGGAATAAAATCCGATTCATCGGCAGTTCG
>DDWD01000145.1 GCA_002345825.1 Bacteroidales bacterium UBA2295 | reverse complement strand
CCATACAGCCCAATTACCGATGAGATGAAAAGGGGTGTGCTAGATGCAGTGCATCGCGAACTATTCACTACCAGAGGATTAAGAACCCTCGCCCCCAAAAACCCACGTTATATAGGCAGATATGAAGGTGATCAAGCAACTCGTGATAGCGCCTACCATCAGGGCACTGCTTGGCCTTGGTTGCTAGGGCATTTCATTGAGGGATACTATAAAATTCACGGAAAAACGGCTAATGCCATTGCAAAAGAAGTGCTCGATTCATTTTGTGAAGATATGTCCAAACATGGTGTGTGTGGTATTGCCGAGGTGTACGATGGCGATCCACCTCAACGCCCCAATGGATGCATATCGCAAGCATGGAGTATAGCCGAGGTGCTTAGAATAAAAAGAATGTACGATAAAAACATAAAACCCTAAACTATAAGCATGAGAGTACTAATGTTTGGTTGGGAGTTCCCACCACATATTTCGGGAGGACTTGGCACCGCATGCTTCGGGCTCACAAGGGGTTTGGCAAAGCATAATGTAGATATGGCCTTTGTGGTTCCCAAGGCTTTTGGCGACGAGGATCAGTCGGCAGTTCGATTAGTCCCTGCCGAGGATATTGATGTGAGCCATATTTCTGTTGACCTCGAAGAGTTTTGGAAAAAGATTAGCTACTTGGAGGTAGGCTCAAACCTTGTCCCCTATGTTGGCCCCGAGGAGTTTCATCGGTTGGTTACGGAAACCGAACTCGACAGGATTGATCAGCATGAAGATAGAACATGGCATAAGTTTAAGTTCTCGGGCAAATATGGGAAAGACCTTATGAAAGAAGTTTCCCGGTATGCTATCATTGCCGGATCCATTGCCGCCAAGGAAGAGTTCGACATAATTCATGCTCACGATTGGCTTACCTACCTGGCAGGAATAACAGCCAAGATGGTATCGGGCAAGCCACTCGTGGTTCATATCCATGCCACCGAGTTCGACCGCAGCGGCGAGAATATTAATCAGGCTGTTTACGATATCGAAAAGCAGGGGATGGAGATGGCCGATATGGTGATCGCGGTTAGCCACCTCACACGTAACATTGTTATTAATCGCTATGGAATACCCGAGGATAAAGTGGTAACAGTGCACAATGCGGTTGATTTTACGGGTAACGACCCCTGCGCTGGGGTTACCAAAAAAGTACCCGAGAAAGTGGTTACTTTCCTCGGCAGAATTACATTCCAAAAAGGCCCCGACTACTTTGTCGAGGCTGCAAGTAAAGTTCTAGAGCGCTACGATAATGTAAGATTTGTTATGGCCGGTAGTGGCGATATGCTCAACCGTATGATAAGGCGCGCTGCTGAGCTGGAAATCTCGCACAAGTTCCATTTCACCGGATTCCTTAAAGGGAATGAGGTAAACACCATGTTTGCCATGAGCGATGTGTACGTCATGCCATCCGTATCGGAGCCATTTGGCATAAGCCCCCTCGAGGCCATAAAGAGCAACGTGCCGGTCATAATCTCCAAGCAATCGGGAGTGGCCGAAGTGCTTAGGCACGCCCTAAAAGTAGATTTTTGGGATATCGACGCCATGGCCGATAGCATTTACGGACTGCTCAACTACGATGCACTTTCGAAGTACTTCAGGCGGTATGGCCAAGATGAGGTAAACAACCTTAAGTGGGAAAATGCCGCCCTTGAGGTAAAAAAGATATACGAAATGGTTCTTAATGGGCAACAGCCCCAATTCCCAAGCAAATAATAAAACCTTAAGATAATGAAAACAATCTGCTTCTACTTTCAGGTTCATCAGCCATTCAGGCTACGCAGGTATCGCTTTTTCGATATTGGGCAGTATCACAACTATTTCGATGAGTTTGCCAACCGATCCATCATGCGTAAAGTAGCCGAAAAGTGCTACCTGCCCACCAATAACCTCATGCTCTCACTTATCAATGAATTTGGGAGCAGATTCAAAATTGCTTACTCCATCTCGGGCACTGCCCTCGACCAATTTGAAATGTATGCTCCCGATGTGCTCGACACCTTTGTAAAACTGGCTCAAACTGGAAGCGTTGAATTCATTGCCGAAACCTACTCACACTCCCTATCCGCTTTAAAAAGTCGCAAGGAATTTGAATTGCAAGTTACTGCCCAAACCCAAAAGATTGAAGAACTTTTCGGACAGAAACCAACCACATTTCGCAACACGGAGCTTATCTATTCCGATGAGATTGGAGCAATGGTAGCCGATATGGGCTTTAAGGCTATGCTAACCGAGGGCGCAAAGCATATTATGGGGTGGAAAAGCCCAAACTACCTATACACCAACGCCATAAATCCTAAGCTCCGGCTGTTGCTCAAAAACTTTCAGATGAGCGATGATATTGCCTTCCGTTTCTCGAATCGCGGATGGGAAGAATGGCCTCTTACCACGGAGAAATATGTACACTGGTTAAACTCTATCGACAGTAAGGATGAGATTATCAACCTTTTCATGGACTATGAAACCTTTGGCGAGCACCAGTGGGCCGAAACAGGGATATTCGAATTTATGAAAGCGCTGCCCGGTAGGGTTTTATCCGACTCAAATTTCGAGTTTCTTACCCCATCCGAAGCAGTTAAAAAGCACCAGCCAATTGCTCCGCTCCATGTGCCATTCCCCATCAGTTGGGCCGATGAGGAGCGCGACCTAACCGCTTGGCTTGGCAACGAGATGCAGGACGAAGCCTTTAGCAATCTATACAACCTTATCGATAAGGTTTCGAGTATCGACGACCCCGATATTCAACGCGATTGGAAATACATACAAACCAGCGACCACTTCTACTACATGTGTACCAAGTGGTTTAGCGATGGGGATGTGCACAAGTACTTCAACCCATACGACACTCCATACGAGGCCTTCATCAACTTCATGAATGCCCTAAGCGATTTTAAGCTAAGGCTCGATAAAGCTCAAACATCAACGGACACCAACTCTGAATCCGACACCATTAAAGATGCAGGAGAAATTGATATCCTAATAAAAGATTATGAGAAGAAGCTTTTAGAGCTTAAAAAGCTTAAACAAAAAACGAATCCCAGCAGCAAATCTAAAAACCAGAAAACAGCTGGAAAGAAAACAGCAACAGCAAAGCCACAGAGCACAACCCCCAAGGGTACAGCGAGGGCGAAAAGAGAGAAGAAGTAGTTTTTGAGGCTATTAAACCATAGTAACACCCCATTACGATGAAAGACAAATTATTACGCCCCGATTACCTGTTTGAGGTGAGCTGGGAAATATGCAATAAGGTGGGTGGCATTCACACAGTAATATCCACCAAAGCGTTAACTCTAGTGCAGGAGCACAAGAACAACTTGATTCTAATTGGTCCCGACGTATGGCGCGATACCGAAACGAATCCTGAATTCACTGAAGATCCCCAGCTTTTCGCCTCATGGCGAAACAAGGCTTCGGAGGAGGGACTTCGCGTTAGAATTGGCCGTTGGAACATCGAGGGTAAGCCCGTTGTAATCATTGTTGATTTTACCCAATTCTTCACCAAGAAAGACGAAATTTTCAAAGAGTTTTGGGAAGACTACCAGCTCGATTCAATTACTGGCCAGTGGGACTACATTGAGCCTGCCCTATTCGGCTACGCCGCAGGTAAAGTAATAGAGAGTTTCACCAAATTCCAGTTAACCTATAGGCATAGAATTGTTGCCCAGTTTCATGAGTGGATGACAGGCACAGGGCTGCTTTACCTAAAAAAACATCTGCCCCAGGCGGGCAATATCTTCACCACCCATGCTACGGTTATGGGACGATGTATTGCTGGTAACAACATACCCCTTTACGGTAACCTAGAGAAGTACAACGCCGAGCAAAAAGCCATTGAGTTCAATGTGGTTTCAAAGCAATCGCTTGAGAAAACCGCAGCCATTGAGGCCGACTGCTACACCACGGTGAGCGATCTTACAGCCCGCGAGTGTGAACAGTTCCATGGCAAGAAGGTAGATATTGTTACCCCCAACGGTTTCGAGAACAGCTTTGTTCCACAAGGCGATGAGTTTAACCTACGCCGCATTGAGGCCAAGGTTAAATTCTACGAGGTAGCCGAGGCGCTATTGGCTCACGATGTGGCCAAAGATGCCCTTGTGGTTGGTATTAGCGGCAGGTACGAGTTTAAGAACAAGGGTATTGATGTTTTTATTGATGCCATGGCCAAGCTCAACACTTGCGATAATCTAGAACGTGAGGTTTTAGCATTTATCCTAATTCCAGCTGGGCACCACGGCCCTCGCAAGGATGTGTTTAAAAATCTACAGGAAAAGGAAAACGAAAACGTGGTGGTGCTTAGCAATACGCACATCACCCATTACCTTAACGAGCCTGAAACAGACCCCATTCTCAACAAGTTCAAACAGGCTGGGCTATTCAACTCCTCGAGCGATAAGGTGAAAATATTTTTTGTACCCTGCTACCTTAATGGCACCGATGGAATTTTTAACCTGTCATACTGGGATTTACTTGTTGGTATGGACATCTCCGTATTCCCATCGTACTATGAGCCTTGGGGATACACTCCGCTTGAGAGCTTGGCATTTCACGTACCAACAATAACAACAACCCTTGCAGGTTTTGGGCTGTGGGTTAACACTTACTACACCGAAGATCATCCGGGCATAAGCGTAATTGATAGAACCGACATCAACGATAGCTTTGTGATTGAGGAAATATCAAAAACCATTTGCCACTACGCAACACTCAACCTCGATGATCAGGAGAAATACAGAAACAACGCCCTTGAGGTTTCGCGGATTGCCCTTTGGGAAAACTTAATTGTTCACTACAAGCAGGCATACGACATTGCTCTGCAACAAGTTGAGAAAAGAACCCAACAATTCATGGAGCTCGACCGCGAAGAGCAACTCCCTCATATCGAGAAAAAGTACCATATCAATAAACCCAACTGGGTTAGGCTGCTGATTCAAAAAAACATCCCCGAGAAATTGGCAGCGCTCGACGAACTTTCCAAAAATCTATGGTGGTGTTGGAACCCCGATGCTATTGATCTATTCAACACTATTGACCCCGACCTATGGGAGGAGTGTGAGTATAACCCAATCCTATTCCTCGACCAAATTTCACTTCCCCGATATCAGGAGCTGGAGAGAAGCGAAGATTTCATAGCAAAACTATCAAAGGTTCACAAGCACTTCAAAGAGTATATGGCTCAGAAAGCAGGACGCAAAGGGCCAAAAATTGCTTACCTAAGCATGGAATTTGGGCTACATCACAGCCTTAAAACATACTCTGGAGGACTAGGTATACTGGCGGGCGATTACCTTAAGGAGGCATCGGACAGGAACGTCCCCATTGTGGGTATTGGGCTTTTTTACCGATACGGTTACTTCACCCAGCAACTTTCGTCAACCGGACAGCAGATTGCAGCTTACGATCAGCAAAACTTTGCTCAAACGCTAGCAAAACCAGTGAGAAATCAGAATGGTAAATGGCAAACCATTGGAGTAGCATTTCCTGGACGGATTGTAAATGTGCGCATTTGGCGAGCCGACTTAGGTCGCACGGAGTTGTATCTGCTCGATACTGATTTTGAAGACAATAGCCCCGAGGACAGATCCATAACTCATCACCTGTACGGTGGCGACTGGGAAAATCGATTTAAGCAGGAGATGATACTAGGAATAGGTGGCGTTAGGGCTCTCGAGAGAATGGGCGTTAACCCCAACATTTTCCATCTTAACGAGGGACACGCTGCATTTGCAGGCCTCGAAAGACTCCGCAGCATTATTGTGGAAACAAAACTCTCTTTTGCCGAGTCGATGGAACTAGTGAGAGCCTCAAGCCTATTCACAACACACACGCCTGTTCCTGCTGGTCACGACTCATTCCCCGAGGATATGCTCAGAACCTATATGGCTCACTACCCCGAAAGGTTGGGCATAACCTGGGAACAGTTTATGGATTTGGGTAAGCTTAATCCCGGCGACGAAACCGAACGATTCTCCATGAGCTACCTAGCCGCAAACCTATCGCAAGAAGTGAACGGAGTAAGCTGGCTACATGGCGATGTGAGCCGTAAAATGTTTGCCAACCTTTGGCCGGGATATTTCCCCAGCGAGCTGCACTTGGGTTATGTAACCAATGGCGTTCACTACCCCACTTGGACCTCCCCCGAAATTAGATCGCTAATTGAAGGAAAAGGTGATGAGCTGGGATTCGACAATACACCCCAATGGGATAATATACACCAAATCCCCGATGCCAAGCTGTGGGAAATTAGAAATAAGCAACGAAGCAAACTTTTCAACCATTTACGTACGCGATTAGTAAATCCTCATATTGTAAAGTATGAAAACCCAAGGCATGTGGTTGAAATACAGGAAAAGATGAGCGACAAAGCGCTTACCATTGGATTTGCTCGACGTTTTGCAACCTACAAAAGGGCACACCTACTTATTCGCGATCTTGATAGGCTTAGCGAAATTGTAAATAATGAGGATAGGCCTGTCCAACTTCTCTTTGCCGGTAAAGCCCACCCCAACGACAAAGCGGGTCAAGATTTAATCCGCAGGCTAGTAGAGGTAAGCAAGATGCCCCAGTTTGTAGGAAAATTTATCTTCCTGCAAAACTACAATATGGAGTTGGCCAAAAAGATGGTTCAAGGTGTAGATGTTTGGCTAAACACCCCCACTCGCCCTCTTGAAGCATCGGGAACAAGCGGAATGAAAGCAGTAATGAATGGCTGCCTACACTTTAGCGTTCTTGACGGATGGTGGGTTGAAGGATACAAACCCAACGCAGGCTGGGCATTACCAATGGATAGGACATACGTGCAACAGGAATATCAAGATGAGTTGGATGCAGAGCTCATATACTCTATCATTGAAAACGAAATTGTACCAAAATTCTATAACAGAAACGATGAGGATGTTCCCACCGAATGGGTATCGTCTATCAAAAAGTCTATCGCCGAGGTAGCATCAAACTTCAGCACCACCCGTATGATGATCGATTACGAGGATCGATTCTATCATAAATTGTACATTCGATACAACAGAATTATCGAGGAAGATTTCGAGCTGGCTAAACGCCTGGCAGCGTGGAAACGTAAAGTATCTCGCAACTGGGAAAGCCTAGAGGTTATAACCGCCGCTCAGTTCGATACATCTCGCCAAGCCATTGTGCTTGGCAAAGAGTACACCTCTGAGGTGGTTCTCGATTTGGGTAGCCTACAGCCCAACGAGGTGGGAGTTGAACTGGTTATTGCCGAACTGGTGGAGAATGGCGATGTAACCATTAAGCACACCCAGGAGTTTGATCTTGAAAATGTAGATGGTGCAAGGGCAACTTATAGGTTAACCTTAGTACCTACCGATCCTGGAGTTTACGACTCGGGAATAAGAGTGTATGCAAAGAATAACGATTTACCACATCGTATGGATTTTACCTTGGTACGGTGGATCTAACGTTACAATCAATTTAACCAGCAAAAGAAGCCGACAATATCGGCTTCTTTTGCTATTTTTGCGCTGCTTGAAAAACGTATGATTATATATCACAACATACATGAGGTTAACATTAGCAAACCCGTTGTAACCATAGGATTTTTTGATGGTGTACATCTGGGACACAACGCTATTATTGAGACTGTACTTCAGCAAGCCAAATCATTCAATAAACCAAGTTTGCTTATTACTTTCTGGCCTCATCCCCGCAAAGTGCTGCATAACGACGACCAAAAGCTAAAACTACTAACAACCTTAGAAGAGAAGCAGCAACTTATTTTCGATAAAGGGATTGATGCACTCCTTTTAATTGAATTTACAGCCGAGTTTGCCAAAACACCAGCCATCGACTTCGTGAAAAATCACCTTGTGGGCAAGCTCAACCCATCGGCCATTGTGCTGGGGTATAACCATGCCTTTGGATATAAAGGCCAAGGTAATTACAACTTACTCAAACAGCATGAGCATGAATTTGACTATATTGCAACACAGGTAAACCCAGTTAGTATTGATGGTGTAAATATTAGCTCCACAAAAATTCGCGAAGCACTGGAGCAAGGTAATTTAGATCTCGCCAACACCATGCTAGGCAAAAATTATAGCCTGAGTGGTACAATTGCTGGAGGAAAACAAATTGGCAGAGTTATTGGATTTCCTACAGCCAACATAAACCTTTCCGATCCCATCAAGCAAGTACCAGCCAACGGGGTGTATGCAGTTTGGGTTCAATACCAAGGTATCGACTACCCTGCTATGTTAAACATCGGGATACGCCCTACCATAGGCGATGGACTTGAGAGAACCATCGAAGCTCATATTATAGGATTTACCAAGAATATCTACCGCGAAGAGATCTCGGTGAAATTTGTTGAAAAGATTAGGGATGAGCAAAAGTTCGATTCACTCGATTCCCTAAAGGAACAGCTTAAAACAGACCGCGATAACACATTGCAAATTCTAAACAAGCAGCATAAAGCCTCGTAGCTTTCCGTTTTTTACATTATATTAGCAACCTTTTAGCACGCAACATTGTTAAATATTGAGGCTTTAAAACAAGCAACCCAAATAAATGATTATTACTGAGCTCAACCAACCACTGGACATAGATAAAAACATCAAGTTAAAGGAACTTTATCTTAAATTTGATGCACTGCTAACAGAACTCCGTAAAAGGAATCTTCCTGAGTCAATCGTTACTTCAATAAACAATCACATTGAAGAGTTAAATTCAAACTCAGAGATTGGCGTATTGATAAAAATGTTTAAGCAAAAGCAGGCAAAAATCATTAAGTTGCTCGAACAGAAGCTTAAATTGGTTACAAAAAATTACTACCGAAACATTTGGATGGCAACAGGTATGGCTACATTTGGGTTACCCCTTGGTGTCGTTTTTGGAATCAGCTTAGGAAATATGGGACTCATTGGTATTGGATTACCCTTAGGGCTTGTTTTCGGAATGGCATTAGGTGCAGGAATGGACAAGAAAGCATTTGAAGAAGGACGCCAACTCGATTTGGACTACAATTAGCAAATTACGAACTAACAAAAGTTTATGCGTTTACGCAAAACACTTTATTATAATCAAAAACGATAGTTATGAACAACACCACAACAGAAACGCTCCCTTACAAAGTTAAGGACATTTCGCTAGCCGATTGGGGCCGAAAAGAGATTAGCATTGCTGAAAAAGAGATGCCGGGGCTCATGGCCATTAGAAGAAAACATGCTGCCGAAAAGCCACTAAAAGGCGCCAGGGTTTCTGGCTCGCTTCATATGACCATTCAAACCGCTGTGCTTATCGAAACCCTTGTGGAACTTGGCGCCGATGTGCGCTGGGCCAGCTGTAACATATTCTCAACTCAGGATCACGCTGCCGCAGCCATCGCTGCAGCTGGTGTTCCCGTTTTTGCTTGGAAAGGCGAAACGCTAGAGGAATACTGGTGGTGCACAAAGCAAGCATTGGCTTTCCCCGGCGACAAGGGACCACACCTAATTGTTGACGACGGCGGCGACGCTACCCTACTTATCCATATGGGTTACAAAGCGGAGAACGATCCAACCACCATCGACCGCGAAGGCGAAAGCATTGAGGAGAGAGAGATACTTAAACTACTGAAACAAACCCTAGCCGAAGACAACCAAAAATGGCACAAGGTGGCCAAGGAGTGGAAAGGTGTATCCGAAGAAACCACCACTGGCGTTCATCGTCTTTACCAAATGATGGAGCGCGGCGAACTGCTAGTACCCGCCATTAATGTAAACGATTCGGTTACCAAAAGCAAGTTCGACAACCTATACGGCTGCCGCGAATCGCTTGCCGACGGCATTAAGCGCGCCACCGATGTGATGATTGCTGGGAAAGTAGTTGTTGTGCTGGGCTACGGCGATGTGGGCAAAGGATGCGCCAAAAGCATGCGCGCCTACGGAGCAAGGGTAATAGTAACCGAAATTGACCCCATTTGCGCTCTTCAAGCAGCTATGGAAGGCTTTGAGATCAAACCCATTGAAGAAGCACTTGACGAGGGCAATATCTTTGTTACATCAACAGGGAATCGCGATGTAATAACCCTAGAGCATTTGCTGAAAATGAAGGATCAGGCCATTGTGTGTAACATTGGTCACTTCGATAATGAGATACAGGTTGAGAAGCTAAACAATGCTCCCGGCGTACGTAAAGAGACTGTAAAACCACAGGTTGATCAGTACTATTTCGAGGATGGTCGTTCAATATTTATACTTGCCGAAGGCCGATTGGTAAACCTTGGCTGCGCCACTGGCCATCCTAGCTTTGTTATGAGCAATAGCTTTACCAACCAAACCCTTGCCCAGCTAGAGCTTTGGCAAAACGACCTGGCAATTGATGTGTACCGCCTACCTAAACACCTCGACGAGGAGGTTGCACGTCTGCACCTTGAGCAGCTTGGCGTTAAGCTTACCAAGCTAACCCAAGAGCAAGCCGATTACATTGGCGTTAAGGTTGAAGGTCCATACAAACCCGAGCACTACAGATACTAACGGTAGTTGTTATATACCCAAAAGAGGTTGCCTGCAGAAATTGGGCAACCTCTTTTTCAAATATCAGAATTCATGCAAAACGACATAAAAGCTGCCCTCGAGGTACTCAGAAATGGTGGACTAATCCTTTACCCCACCGATACCGTTTGGGGAATAGGTTGCGATGCCACCAATCCCAATGCAGTAGAAAGGTTATTAAAACTCAAACAACGCACCAAAAACAAAAATATGCTTGTGCTTATTGAGAATCCTAACCTATTAAATATTTATCTGGAAGATGTTCCTGAAATTGCCTGGGATTTGATTGAGGTGGCTGACAAACCGCTTACCATAATATACCCCAAAGCAAAAAACCTTGCGCCAAACCTTATTGCTGCCGATGGCAGCATTGGCATTAGGGTAATTAAGCATACTTTTTGCGAAAGGTTATTACAGGCTTTCCGGAAGCCCATTGTTTCAACATCTGCCAATATCTCTGGACAACCCCATCCAAAATCATTTGACGAGATTATTCCCGAAATTGTTAAAGGAGTAGATTTGGTTGTACCCCAAACCTACGAGGAGATAGCAAGCCCAGTGCCCTCAAGCATAATCCAGCTAGGAATGGGTGGCGAGGTTAGAGTAATTCGCGATTAGATATCCATACTTATCAATAAAATCAACAGAAATGAACTACCAATACAATCATACCCACCCAATACAGGTACGATTTAACGATATTGATATGCTGGGGCATACCACCAACTCGGTGTATATGCAGTATTTCGATTTGGGTAGGCTACATTACTTTACCGATGTGCTTAAAGAACGTATGGATTGGCAAGGCGAGGGTCTGATACTGGTGAGTATAAACATAAACTACCTTGCCCAAACCAAGCTATACAATGAGTTGGAAGTACGCACTAAGGTTACCAAGCTGGGCAACAAAAGCCTTGTGATGCATCAGCAGATTTATAACAAAACTACAGATGAGGTGGCAGCCGAAGGGAAATCGACAATGGTTGGATATAGTTTAAGCACAGAACAAAGCATCCCCGTACCCACACGTTGGCGCGAGGCATTTGCAAATTTTGAGAAGGATATCGATTTGTAATTTTACAGGTCGGCAATGCCCTCGGGCAGTTCCATGATTATGGATTTTGAATCCACATCAACCTCAACAATCAGGTCGGGCGAAGCGGGTATTAGCAGCTCGTTACCCGAAGCGGTTTGCAGTTCAAACACCAAGTTACCAGCATAGTCCTGCAACACCTCAATGGTACCCAATTGAACTCCAAGGCTAGTAATCACTGCAAAGCCAACCAGATCCTCGAGCAGCAACTCATCGTCAGCAGAAGAAACTTTGACTTCGGCCATTACTTTGAGGCCAACCAGTTCCTCCGCTAGCTCTACAGTATTTACATCATCGAAACGCAAAAGCGATAGGTCGGTACCCTTCATACGCATCGACTGGATAAAAAAAGGAATCGGTATTCCGTCAATTACGAGGAATACCGATTCAAGATTGTGGTCTTCAGGGAAAAAGTCGTTTAACCATCCCACCTGAAGTTCGCCGTTTACTCCGTGAGTTTTTTGTATTTTACCAATCTCAGTTAGGTGAGGTTGATTCATACGGGATACTCTACTCTTGAGGAGTTTCAGTTTCAGCATCTGCCTCAGCCTCAGGCTGCGCATCGGCCTCTTGTGCAGGGGCTTCTTCTGCAGCTTCCTCGGCAGCGTCACCAGCCTCTTGAGCGGCTAGCTCGGCTTGCTTCTTGGCGATTTCCTGAGCACGTGCCTCACGCACTTTGGCCTCGGCCTCCATACGCTTAGCAGTATCGTCCTGTTCGCCTTTAGCGAGACGATCCATTTTGGCTTGAACTTTCGCTTCTTTCTCCTTTAACCAAGCCTCGAATTTCTCCTCAACTTGCTCAGGGGTTAAAGCTCCCTTCTTAATACCATCGAGCAGGTGCTTTTTCATCATAACACCTTTGTACGATAGGATAGCCCTTGTTGTGTCGGTAGGTTGAGCGCCATTTTGTAGCCAATCCAATGCCCTATCAAAGTTTAATTCAATAGTAGCAGGATTTGTTGTAGGATTGTACGAACCAATCCTCTCAATGAATTTACCATCCCGTGGCGCCCTGCTATCCGCCACCACTATGTGATAGAAAGGTGCTCTCTTTCTACCGTGGCGGCTAAGTCTGATTTTTACAGGCATACTTAAACGCTTTTTTAGTTTAACCTACATTAATTTTGCGGGGCAAAGGTAATAGTTTTTTGTTAACTATCAGCAAGTTTTATATGGCAAAACAAAAAAATATGGTGGGCTGATTAAACTAGTATTCATCCCAGGTCACTTCGACAAGCTCACTGACCGTTGCGCGGTGATTGAGCAGTTCGACGGGTATTACACTGAACGGTTTGACAGGCTCACTGACCACGTGCCGAAGTGCTCACTGTAGCACCTGTCGAAATCACCTTTATACCAGCATTCCCCTTTAGGCTGAGGCTCCAACCTCAGTCGCTCTATCTCTTCGGGTAGCAACCGGTAAATATAGCTAAGTTTCAATTTCAGGCTGGACATCCAGATGGGAGTAGACGAAGGATCAGCCCTGTTTCTGCGAGACAGGCTATACTTTTTAATAGAACGACAACGATACAACAGCCGTCGAACGGGGATTATTATTTAACTAACGGCGAAGCATCAAATCAATATATTCATTTTTGCCGATATTATAATTATATTGGCCCTCTGTTAATCTATACCTTGGCGAAGGACTCTTTACCTTGGTAAATAATCGTATTTGATTTTTTTATTAACTGTTTCACCAAAAACTTCACTCTAGCTTATGAAAACAATTTTACTCGGACTCCTAACCATTCTTACCCTAAATGTTTTTGCTCAGAGATTAGCCACATTCGAACTTAACCAGTCGATTATTTTAGATGGGATTAGCAGCGGAGAAGTAAAGTTTGCCGATATGAATAACGATGGAAATATGGATATTATCTACAGTGGGCAAGCAAACTCTACAACACCAATAACTCGTTTGTATATAAACGACGGCACTGGCAGTTTTAACTTAAAAGAGAATAGCGGATTACCAAATTTAAGAGATGGCAGTTTGGCTCTAGGTGATGTAGATAACGACAATGACATTGATGTTGTAATTAGCGGATTTAATGAAACTGCCAATACAAGTACATATTTATGTATAAACGATGGCACCGGCATTTTTTCAATACATACGTACTTTTATGAAGATGTTGTTGCCGGCAGTATTGAACTTGCCGATATAGACAACGATAGCGATTTAGATATTATTATTACTGGGTTAGATACAGATGACAACTATTTTGCGTCAGTAAAAAAGAATGATGGCGCTGGTAATTTTACATTTTCACAAGAACTTACTCCTGTATTTAATAGCAAAGTAAAATTTGCTGACATTGATAATGATCAGGACTTAGATTTACTCCTAACCGGGCGAAACGAAGAAGGAAGCCGAGTGTCTGAAATGTACGTAAACGATGGCAATGGGAACTTTACCGTACAGCCAAACACCCCCTTTACTCACGTTGAAAACGCTAGCATTCAATTTATTGATATCGACAACGACAACGACCTAGATCTATTTATCTTAGGTGTGAAAAATTATAATCCAAAAGAGGTTGTTTCCGAACTTTATACAAATGATGGAGAAGGTAACTTCTCGTTAGTACAAGGCACAAATTTTTTAGAAGCTGATTTTGGGTTTGCTCGTTTCGCTGATATTGATAATGACAACGACCTTGATTTGTTTATATCTGGATTGAACATTGAGTATTACAAAGAATGTGCGTTTTACCTTAACGATGGTAGTGGGTCGTTCTCAGAAGCTACGTATATCGATATCCCTGCACAGCATCAAGCATCAGCCGATTTTACTGATTTAAATGGCGATAACTTTCCCGAACTCGTAATATCTGGCTACGATGAGGATGAGGAAGTCTATGTTTACAATAACGTTGAGTACGATGGTGTTAGCGCTGTTAACCTTGAGGATACAAACGATTTACACATTTTTCCTAATCCTGCAAACGATTTTTTGCATATAAATATCCATCCAACATCAGAACGAATTAAAATTGAGATTATTAACAGTTTTGGAATTGTTGCTCTACATCAAACAGTTAATCAAAATAACGGCAACGTAACAATTAGCATTGCTGACTTAAGCCCTGGGGTATATTTTGTGAAAATTAATGGCCTTACTCAAAAGTTTATTAAGAATTAACTCAAAGACAGTTAGGTAAGGTTTATAATTATACTCACGAAGCGATCACCAAATGGTGGTTTAGACAGACTCTGTAACCACCACACGGTGATTGAGCAGTTCGACGGATGTTACACTGAGCAGTTCGACAGGTGTTACATTGAGCTTGCCGAAGTGGTAACTGACCACGTGCCGAAGTGGTCAGTTACCACCACACGGTGATTGAGCAGTTCGACGGGCTCACTGTAGCACTTGTCGAAATCACCTTTATACCATCATTCCATCCAGGTCACTTCGACAGTTCGACGGGTGTTACACTGAGCTTGCCGAAGTGCTCACTGCGTCGCAGGCTCAGCGACCGTTGCACTACCGAAACCGCTTCTCCAACTCATCAACCCCTAAAATGGTGATGGTGGGCTTGCCATCGGGCGAGAGGTTGGGCTGCTGGCAGGCAAAGAGCTTATCCACCAAGTCCTGCATCTCAATGGGTTCCAGCGAACGGTTGTAGGGAATGGATCCTGCTTTGGCCAACGACAACACGAACCTATGATGCATATCCTCGCCCTGCCCGCCAGTATTCTCTTTAAAAGCAGCCAAAAATCCTTGGATTAGCTGCTCTGCATTATTCACCTTAACGTTTGACGGCAGGGCATTTACCGCAATGGTATTTTGCCCAAGGAAGCTAATTGTTACCCCCAGAGCCGATAAATCGTCAACCACATTATGAAGTAGCGCAAAATCGCCTGCGCTAAGCTCAATGGTTTGCGGGAAAAGTTCCTGCTGCGAGCTGGCCGACCCGGCCGATATGCTCTGCTGGTAGTTCTCGTATAGGATTCGCTCGTGCGCCCGTTTCTGATCAATTACCATTAACCCCGATTTAACAGAACTGAGGATATATCGATTTTTAACCTGAAAAAAACGTTGCGATGCTTTGGGCACAATGGGTTCGCTCTCGGTAGGCTCGAAAATTGTTGGTGCAGACTGCTCCAAATTATCATCAAAACCTTTACCCTGCTCCTGCTGAAAAAGGTCTTGCCATCCTCTTACCGACGGCCTGTGTGGTCTAGAGGTTTGCTGTGATGATGAGCGGCTAACGTAATCGCGATCGAATGGGTTATAATCGGGGTTTACCTCAATTTCGGGGGGGCTAACCGGCGCGCTGGGGGGAAAGAAAGGCACATCTATCACCATTTCCGAGTCGAAATCGATGGATGGAACAACGGCAAATTTACCCATAGCCTCACGCACTGATGCATTAAGTATTTGCCAAATCATCCTCTCGTCCTCAAACTTAATTTCCGTTTTGGTTGGATGGATATTCACATCAATAGATCCCGGATCGGTTTTCAAGAAAATAAAGTAAGGCGGTATGCTATCGGTGGGGATTAGCTTCTCGTAAGCCCTCATCACCGCCTTGTGCAGGTAAGGGTTCTTCATATATCGATTGTTCACAAAGAAAAATTGCTCACCAGGACTCTTCTTGGCGCTCTCGGGCTTTCCTATAAACCCAGAAATTTCAATTACGGATGTATGTGTACTAATATCGATAAGATGCTGCCCCAGATTTTTACCCATAAGATAGGTAATACGCTGCTTCACATTGCCTGCAGGCAGCTTATACACATCGGCACCGTTGTGCGACAGGGTAAAAGCTACGTGCGGATTGGCTAGCGAAACTCGCTGAAACTCGCTGATGATATGCTTTAGCTCCAGCGAAGAGCTTTTAAGAAACTTTCGGCGAGCAGGAATGTTAAAGAAAAGATTTTTTACACAGATGGATGTACCAGCCGGACAAGATGTAGCTTCATGCTCAACCACCTCCGAGCCTGAAATCCGAATAGATGTGCCCACAGGATTATCGTGAATACGGGTTTTCATCTCCACCTCGGCAACCGCAGCAATTGAGGCCAAAGCCTCGCCCCTAAACCCCATGGTATGTATAGCGAACAAGTCAATGGCTTGGCGAATCTTGGATGTAGCATGCCGTTCGAAGCTCAGCCGAGCATCGGTCTCAGACATTCCACTGCCATCGTCAATTATTTGGATAAGCGCCTTGCCCCCATCGCGGATAACCACCTGCACGTTTTGCGCTCCCGCATCGATATCATTCTCCATCAGTTCCTTAACAACGGACGCAGGACGTTGAACCACCTCACCTGCGGCAATCTGGTTGGCTACCGAATCGGGTAAAAGTTGTATAATATCGGGCATAAATAACTAGTAGTATAACAGGTAGTAAGCTAATAAGCAGAGTATAACAAAAATTACCACTAGCCTTAGGCCAGTGCCCTTGTTCGCACGACCACTTGTTTTTTGTTCGTATTGCCTACGCATTTGCCCACGGATTAAAGAAACCCGAGGAGCATCCTCATCGGCCTCGCCCATTTCCTGCTTAATCTGCTTCTCCCTTTCCCTAAGTGCCTCTTTACGGGCATCGTAGTATTGAGGGGCATAATCGAACCTCTTGGGCTTGGGGGTTTTAAAAAACGTTATCATTCCCATAGCATAAATATTTTATTCGGTGATTTTTTTGATTAAACTAGAAGCTTATGCCCTGTACACTTTACAATGGCTTAAACTCCCTTAACCCTACTCGGATTGCTCTTTATAAAATCGTTCCAATTTGAAGCCTTTTTCCCAGACACATCGAACTTTTGCTGATAGAAATGGCAAACTGCAGCGGCCAGGCCATCAGTTGCGTCGAGGGTTTTAGCATCAAATTCCTTAGTTTTTAGGATACTCTGAAGCATTATGGCCACCTGCTCTTTTGATGCACTCCCCTGGCCCGTTATGGCCAACTTAATTTTACGCGGGGCATACTCAAAAATTGGAACCGATCGCGATAACGCTGCCGCCATGGCCACACCTTGGGCTCTCCCAAGTTTAAGCATACTCTGCACATTTTTCCCAAAGAATGGTGCTTCAATGGCCACATCGTCGGGCAGGTACTCATCAACCAGCTGCTGTACCCGCTCGTAAATGGCCTTGAGCTTAAGGTAGTGGTCTTTATATTTCTTCAGCTCGATCACGCCAAGCACTACCAACTCCACCTTGCTCTTGCCACTAGCCCTTATTACACCATAACCCAGCACAGATGTGCCCGGATCAATTCCTAAGATAATGCGTTCATCAGATTGGTTCACAGACTCTTCAAATCTTTGTTATCTGCAAAGATAACAATTTGCAGGCGATTAGTTAGATGCTAGCCTATCATGAAATTGAAAGGAGCAACTTACCAAGCACCAATCTCACTGCGGATGCCTGTTTGAAGTGGATAAGCAATTTCACGATCAGCAGAGGAACTTCTTTTTGGCTGCCCGCCGGTAAGGTATTCCATTGCGGCAGCAAGGCTGGCCTCATTTATATCGCCAAAAGGAAAACTTACCCCGTCACTGGCGGGTATATCCACGGGGATACCATCGTAGTAGTCGCCCTCATTATTTGCATTCACAATTTTAAAGCAGATAGGGACAAAAGCCCAGTCGAACGACTCTGAAGTAAATATATACATTCCCACTGGCTTGCCATAGGTATCTTGTCCAACCAGAGTAACATCCATATGAGGGAATAAACCATTTACCAAAAGTTCACTTGCCGAGGCAGAATTGCCTGTTGTTATAAAAACCACTCGACTTAGGTCAAGAGAATTAGGCTTTTGGTTTATAACGATATCCACGTCTCTTTCGGCTATCTTGTCGTTGTGAACATAGCGGCCTAGCAATTCGCTGTTTGCTTTTGCACCAACAATTAGGTTCGCTAGGTGAACTGCGGTTTGCACGCTACCGCCTCCGTTATATCGCAAATCGACAATAAGTTCGCTTACCCCCTTAGCCAAAAAATCGTCGAAAATCTCATCCAACTCGTCAATGGTTGGGCCAACAAAACCCTTTAGCACAAAGTAACCCACCTTACCCACCGACGTATCGTAGATTGAATCCATTAGCACGGTATTCATAACCACCTTTCGTTTAGCAACATTGGCCACAACCTCATTTCCATCAGGATCAATCAAAGAGAAAGTGGCGCTTGATAAAGCCAACAACGAGTTGGCGTTTGATGGAGTTACCACCGTGTTATTAATTTTGCCAATTCGCCAGCCCCTATCGGCACCAAATGCAGCAAGTGGTGAATCCTCAAAAACAAATGTTATCCAAAGATTGTTCTGCTGATCGAACCCCATACCAATACCATACCCTACATATTCTGCATCATTATAATAAGCATCAATCTCCTGCTTGGTGCTTATGTAGCTCCACCTGTCTAAATCTTTATAAATTAGCGCATCAAGCAACTCAACTGGTGTGGGATAAAGCTTATAGTTTGCAGCAGGCATTTTATCGTACCATAGGTAATACTCCTCCATAACTTCTACCAGCTGCTCATTGGCAAGCATATCCAAATCAGGCTCATCCTTTTTACATCCAACCAGCACAACCAGTGCTAGTAATGCAGCAATTCTTAAAAGTTGATTTTTCATATCGACAGAAATTTACAATTATTTCTTACTACTAAGCTGTTGAAACATTATGCTTGCCACAATCACCAATAGTCCTACTATGGTAGTCCAATAAATGGTTTCGCCTACAAAAAAGTGTATAAACACCAAACTAACAAACGGTACAAGATAGATTACATTGCTAAGCTTAGCCTTGCTTTCGGCCATAGATAAAGCTTTTAGCCACAATACAAATGTAATGCCCATTTCGAATGAACCGACATATAGCGACCCTAAAAATCCCATAAGATTCACATCCCAGAAATCAACAAAAAATAATCCTGCGGTAAACGAATACAAGGTGGCGAACAGAAAGTTAAAAAACAGACGAATAACTGGGTCGAGCTTGGAGTTGCGAAGATTTAGTATCCAGTACAATGCCCAAATAAACGAGCTCGATAAGGCAAGCACAACACCCAGTGGGCTTTTGATTTCGATACTTGATATATTTCCCTCGGATGATATAAGAATTACTCCCCCAAAGCTAACTAGAAGTGCAAAAAAACCTTTGGCGGTAATCTTTTCGCCCAGCAAGGGTACCGAAAGAATTACCAGAATGAGTGGCCAAATAAAGTTAAGTGGTTGCGCCACTTGCGCCGGAAGTAATTCATAGGCTCTTAGTAGGATAAAATAATAACCAAACGGGTTAAGTAGGCCTAGATACAGCGAAGGGATTAGCTCTGTGCGCGATGTTTTGGACATCAACCTATACTTGCCACTAAAAAGGATAATTGATAACAGCAGCAAGGTTGAAAACAGCGATGACCACGCCAGGAGCTGAATAAACGAAAAATGGTTGAGCGTAAACTTGAATGCCGAGGCGGCTGTTCCCCAGAAAAAGATTGTTAAGGCCGCAAATATGTAAGAAAGCTTTTTAGTTTTCATGGAATTCTGTTGAGAGCATATTTGTAATAATCAACAAATATAACAAACCGACTCATCTTAGGTTTTACAGAAACCTAAAAAGAGTCGGCTACCCAGAAAATATTTTAAAATCCTATATTCTATCGAATCCACAGAAAGGCTGCAGAGCCTTTGGAATATTTATCCCATTCTCATCCTGATAATTCTCGAGCAGTGCGGCCAATATTCGGGGCAATGCCAACGAGCTGCCGTTTAGGGTATGTGCAAGCTGGTTGCGCTTTTCGCCCTCCTCGCGAAAACGAAGCTTTAGGCGATTAGCCTGAAACGATTCGAAATTGGAAACGGAGCTCACCTCGAGCCATTTTTGCTGTGCTGCAGAGTAAACCTCAAAATCGTAGGTTAGAGCCGATGTGAAGCTCATATCGCCCCCACAAAGGCGAACAATACGGTACGGCAGCTCTAATTTTTTGAGGATCCCCTCCACGTGACCAACCATCTCATCGAGGCTTTGGTAGGATTTATCGGGATGCTGCACTTGCACAATCTCCACCTTATCGAACTGATGTAGGCGATTAAGGCCCCGAACATCCTTACCGTACGATCCAGCTTCGCGACGGAAACATGGAGTGTACGCAGTTAGCTTTATTGGGAAATCGGTGGCATTAAGAATAACATCTCTAAAAACGTTAGTAACTGGCACCTCGGCAGTAGGAATTAGATAAAAATTATCGGCCACGGCATGATACATCTGGCCATCCTTATCGGGAAGTTGACCGGTGCCGTAAGCCGAATCCTCGTTAACCATAAGCGGGGGCATAAACTCGCGGTAGCCAGCAGCAATGTTCTCCTCTAGGAAAAAGTTGATAAGCGCACGTTGAAGCTTAGCACCCTTGCCCTTATACACGGGAAAACCGCTACCGGTAATTTTCACACCCAGCTCAAAGTCAATAATATCGAAATCTTTAGCCAATTCCCAATGGGGTTTTGCATTTTGATGGAGCGTTGGAACCTTTCCACCGGCGCGAACCTCAATGTTATCGTCGGCCGATTTTCCTTCTGGTACCGATGAGTGAGGGAGGTTGGGTATTTTAAGCAAAGTATCGTGTAGTTCTTTTTCCACCTCAACCATTCGCTGCGCAATCTGCTTCGAATCCTCCTTAATGTTCGTCACCTTTTGCTTTGCTTCATCTGCTTCGTTTGCCTTTCCTTGCTTAAACATAACCCCAATCTCTTTCGACAACGCCTTCTGCTCTGCAAGCATCGAATCGAGTTTACCCTGTATCAATTTGCGCTCATTGTCGAGGTTGAGAACCTTTTCAACAAGCTCTTTTGCATCAAAATTTTTTACAAGAAGACGGGCAATCACCTCGTCTTTGTTTTCGTTGATTTGTTTAAGCGTAAGCATAGTAATAGGTATTAGTAAAGAAAAATCCCCTGAACTTACACAATTCAGGTAAGCTGCAGGAGATTTTTATACTTTAAGTATGCAAAAAACTAGTTTTCTGCTGGGATAACTGAAACGTAGGATTTATTCTCAGCCTTTTTGCGGAACGCAACGGTTCCATCAATAAGTGCAAACAATGTGTGATCTTTACCCATGCCCACATTTTGACCTGGGTTATGCTTGGTTCCTCTCTGGCGAACAATGATGTTACCAGCTTTGCATACCTGACCGCCGAAAAGTTTTACACCTAATCGTTTGCTTTCGGATTCGCGTCCGTTGTTGGAACTACCCGCCCCTTTCTTATGTGCCATTTTCTAAATCTTTTATACGGTTATGCTACAATTTCGCCAATTTGGATTTGGGTGAATTGCTGCCTATGGCCATTTTTCACCTTATAACCCTTACGTCTTTTCTTTTTGAAGACAATAACCTTGTCACCCTTAACATGATCGAGCACCTTGGCAGTTACCTTAGCATTCTCAACCATTGGGGATCCAATCGTTACTTTACCTTCGTTATCAACAAGTAAAACCTTGTCGAAATTCATCTCGGTGCCTTCCTCAGCCTCAAGGCGATGAACAAAGATCTTCTGATCTTTTTGCACCTTAAATTGCTGTCCTGCAATGTCTACAATAGCGTACATTATGTTTGAATATTTATAGTGTTCAACACTTTTTGGGCTTGCAAAAGTAGAAAAGATAATTTGAATAACAAAAATTTATGATGATATTTTAATTATTATCTCTCCATTATATTTTAAAACGTTAGGTTCGCACTAAATAAGCTACAACTTCACATCAAAACAAGTAGCCTACTCTTTTATACACCTAACGCTCGAACCATAATTTTTAGCATTACGGTACGTACTAACCATATCGGGGCCACTTACCTTGATTTCAATATACCGAGCATTTCCCTCGTCATACGAAGTACCCGTCCACAATAGCTGAATGGAACCAACCTGTTGAAAATTTCCGCTCTGGTCTCTAAATCCGGCAGGGAGACTACTGAAATTGTACCGATCATCTCCACTGTTCGATACGTTAAAATTCCATCGTGGGTGTTCAGAAGTATCACACGCTCCTCCATTAGGGTGCCCAACCTGACGACATGATTTAAGCTGATTACCCACCTGATTTGCATCGATACTAGAAACGTAGTTGGCAAGGCCATCCCAGTCGCTAATGGTTGCAACCCGCCAACCTGTGGGACACAAGCCACGCTCGTCGCCAACTGCATACCAGTTGTATAGGGCGCCATAAGCATTGAGCACTTCTTGCTCCGAATTTAGATCTGCTATGCTAGCAAAAGAATACACTCCGTAAACGCCTGTTGTTGCCGATGCCCAATCGGTATCTTTTACAATCTCGTCACCATTGGCATAATGGGTCACCTGTAGGTTCTCCTTTAGCCAACACTGACCGCCAATATATACCGTGTTGTAAATATTTCCATCAAAATCAGTAACTGTAGGTGCATCAGGACAAGGATCTCCATCCTCAGCTGAAGACTGCTCCTCGAAATTGGCAACTAGTGCAACATCGCCCTCGGGCATGGTGTAGGTGTAGCTGGCGCTGGTGCTTAGCACATCGGCTCCAAGGGTCCAGTTTACAAACTGATAACCATTCTCGGGCGTGGCAACCAGATCAACCTCAGCGCCTGCCTCGTAATCGCCTGCGCCTGTAGCTGAACCCGTTCCTCCTGGGCTTACGCTGATGGATAGTTCGTAAAGCGTTGCCGGTATCTCCTCGAAATTAGCAACTAGCGCAACATCGCCCTCGGGCATGGTGTAGGTGTAGCTGGCGCTGGTGCTTAGCACATCGCTGTTATGAGTCCAGTTTACAAACTGATAGCCAGCCTCTGGCGTGGCAACCAGATCAACCTCAGAGCCTGCTTCGTATTCGCCTGTACCTGTGGCTGAACCCGTTCCCTCTGGGCTTACGCTGATGGATAGTTCGTAAAGCGTTGCCGGTATCTCCTCGAAATTAGCAACTAGCGCAACATTGCCCTCGGGCATGGTGTAGGTGTAGCTGGCGCTGGTGCCTAGCACATCGGCTCCAAAGGTCCAGTTTACAAACTGATAGCCAGCCTCGGGCGTGGCAACCAGATCAACCTCAGCGCCTGCTTCGTAATCGCCTGCGCCGGTGGCCGAGCCCCAACCATCGGAATTAACCGTTAGGGTTAAAGCATAAAGGACTCCCAAGCTACTTGTTATGAAAGATTTTTCATCTCCATACGAAACTCCCTGAGAGTTTACTGCATAAGCACGAACAAAGTACTCCGACTCGGGTAATAATCCAGATAAAATGCTTTCATATGCCCCCTCTCCATCGCCATCAGATGTTTGACCATCGTTATTATCGATTGTGGGATTTTGGTTAACGCTCCAAACTATACCACGGCTAGAAATTAAGGCACCTCCATTAGATGTTATATTGCCACCCGACTGTGCAGATGAGTGAGTAATATTCTCAATACTACTTGTTGTTAAAACCGGAAAACCTGCCGAAATTGGGATGGCTAATCGTTTTTGGATGCCATAAGCAGTGCCTGCACTATTGGTTGCATAAGCACGAATCCAGTACATATCGCCTGCGCTTAGCCCAGTTATCATCTCGCTATACTCGCCCAAACCATTACCATTAGGCATCGTGCCTAAATTATCATCCAAGGTAGGATTTTCAGTAGCCCCCCACAAAACACCCCTGGCGGTTACCTCTGATCCGCCATCGAAATTAACTACCCCACCCAGCACAGCGCTCGAAGTTGTAACATTCTGGGGATTGAGCGTTATTAGTTGAGGGACTTGACTTTCGGACACATTACCTTTAATACAACGAACCGAAAAGCCTTCGGTTTTAGGATAGAGCGAACGGCTCATTCCTTTATGAGAGTTTAACACCGTACGTACCCAAACATGATTATTGTGCCCCTCGGTAACACTCAAGAAATATGCCCATACACCAAGGCTTGCAAAACCGTCACTGGGATTGTAACCCCCAGCAGGTAGGGCATTAAATCCAAAGTCATCTGTTCCAAACCGGATATCGTGCGAATCCCAGCGTGGATGTTCAGTGGTGTTGTACTCTCCACCAAGGGGGGAATTAACCTGTCGGCGCGATTTTAATTGACTACCAGCCGAGTTGTTATTGCCCCAGGCATTGGCATCGACAAAGAAAGTAAGCTGTTGCCAATCGTTATCTGTTGGCACTCGCCATCCCGTTGGGCATAGGCCTCGTTCATCAACTGTGGCATACCAGTTATATAGCTTACCATACATAGCATCGTTTGCAGGATCATTATTAAAATTCACCCAAATTCCTTCGGATGCAGCCTGCCACTGCTCAAGGTCTTGGTTGGTTAGTATGTCGTCTCCATTGTTATATCGAGAAACCCTAAGGTTCTCAACCATCCACTCCTGCCCTCCAATCACAACCGTTTGGTAAACATTTCCATCGGCATCGGTAACAGTTTGCGAAAAACTATTAGTTACACCTATTAGTAGGCAGAAAATTGCAAGCAAAATTACATTTTTCATATAGCTTATTGGTTTGGGTATGAACTACAAATATAGCAAAATAGCATTAGGTGCGTTTAAAATCAAATACTATATACAATACTGCTAGTTAAAAATTTGCTTAGCAAAACACAACATTAAATTTAACGAATTTACAAGTAGTATGTTACGGTACAGCAAAAACATTAGCTTATGGAATTTTCTCATTGAACCTACTAAATACAACTCCACCCCAGGTAAGCACTTAAAACAAAAGGGGCGGAATTAACCGCCCCCTAAAGAAAAGAATAAGATAGCCAACACGTTTACAGCAGCTTACCTGTTGGCTAAGTTCCAAACTCCAAGAAACAGCACCTGCGATGCATCCTCCATAATCTCTGGTGTAATTGTGTTTTCGGGTTTATCATCCGGATGATGATAATTTACAGGCTTTACCCGCTCGGTAGCACCAACGCTAACCGCACTATATCCAGCCTTTAAAAAAACAGCTGCATCGCTTCGTGGTCGGGTGCGGGGTATACGTGCTGGCGAGCTGGAAAAATTACGATGCACAAAATCGGCATTAGCCTTAGCAAAGGGTTCAAGAATATGCGGATAGCTTTCGGCTCCCCATAAAGCAAGGCCCCTCCCATTACCCACCATATCTAAATTGATAAAGCAAATCGTTTTTTCTTTTGGGATCGTAGGGTTATTCACAAAATAGTTACTTCCGATCAGCCCTGTTTCCTCGGCACCAATAAAAATGAATGCAACTGAACGTTTTGGCTTTTGGGGTAGCTGAGCAAATGCTCTGGCTACCTCCATGATGTTGGCCACACCCGTTGCATTATCGAGTGCCCCAGGGAGTAACACTCCAGGGTTGCCCTGCCCATCGAGATGAGCTCCAATAAGTATTACCTCATCCTTGAGATCGGGATCACTACCCTCAACCAGACCCAACACATTGCTGGTAATAGTATTAGGATGATGCACTGTTTGAGCCACAATCCGTGCGCTTTTCTTTAGGCTCATCGATGCAGGCTTTATGGTTTTATGGATGCTGTTCTTTAGCGCTCCATACTCCTTACCGGTTCCATAAAAAAGTTCGGCAACAACCTGATCGCCAATATGCGCATACACCATTTCCTTTTGGAATGGAATACTTGGATTGGCAATGGTTCCAACGTAAAGCACTCCGGCCGCCCCCTTTTCAAGCGCATTCTTAAATTTATACTGGTGTAAGCTATAGGGCACCCATTTCTCCACATCGGGATGATCGCTTTTAGCTGGCGATTCGGATGCAAACACCACTATTTTCCCCTTAACATCAATCCCCTTGTAATCGTCGTAGCCCAGTTCAGGAGCCGATATTCCAAACCCAACATATACCACTTCGGCCTCAACAATTCCCGAGTCGGAATTTGAGCCTGGGAAAAACTGGTCGGGTATGGTGTAAGGTTTTCTAATGGTATCGCCCTTCTGCACCACTATTAGTTCAACTTCGCCTGGCGCTAGCACCTCGGTATAGGGCCAAGGATACTTCTGGAAATAGGTGTTATCATCACCAGTAGGCTGCACGCCCCACTGCGAAAGATGATCGGCAACCCAATTGGCAATCTTGGTGTACCCTTCAGAGCCAGCACCACGCCCTTCGTACGTTGGCAAACACATCTCATGAACATAGTCCATAAGTGTATGGCTCGATATGCTGTGAGCAGCATCAACAACCTCCTTTGGATATTCCTGTGCAAGGGAGCTAACTGGAAGCAGCGCAATAGATAGAGCTGCAATTAAAATATTATATCTCATCTGTGATTTTTTATTGTTTAGATACAATTTAGCCAAAAGGGTTTACCTATGCAACCATTTAGCCCACCCTCCAAAATTTCACTATATTTGCAACCATAAAACTGGGCATATTACAATGATTAACACCGACCAAATAAAAGAGCTTTTTAAGCGCACTGCTGCGTTGAGGAGGCATCTTTGACATCGATAGCAGAATAATTCGCCTTGAGGAGGAGGAGCAAAAATCGCAAGCCCCCACCTTCTGGGATAACCCAACCGAAGCTGAACAGCAGCTAAAAACAATTGCCGACATTAAGAATTGGATCACCTTGTACAACGAGGCTCAAAGCGCTGTTGATGATCTTCAGGTAATTTTCGATTTCTGCAAAGATGGAGAAGGCTCTGAAGATGAGGTTACCCAGCAGTACCAGCTTGCACTCTCGAAAGTTGAGGATCTTGAGATGATGAATATGCTCCGGCATGAGGAGGATAAGCTGGGAGCAATCCTTAAAATCAACTCGGGAGCTGGCGGGATCGACAGTATGGACTGGGCCGAGATGCTCATGCGGATGTATATCCGCTGGGGCGAGCGCAATGGTTATAAAACCACATTAATGGAGATGCTTGAGGGCGATGAAGCGGGGATCAAGTCTGCTACCATTGAATTTGTTGGCGAGCTAGCCTATGGATTTCTTAAAGGCGAAAATGGCGTTCACCGCTTGGTACGTATTTCGCCATTCAACTCCAACGGCAAGCGGCACACATCTTTTGCCTCGGTGTTTGTTGCCCCTGCAGTTGACGACTCCATTGAGATCACCATAAATCCAGCTGATATAAAATGGGACACCTACCGATCGTCGGGCGCCGGGGGTCAGAATGTGAACAAGGTGGAAACTGGTGTTAGGCTTTACCACATCCCCACGGGAATAGTAGTTGAGAATACCGAAACACGATCGCAGCACAACAACCGTGAAAACGCCATGCGATTGCTCAGGGCTCACCTTTACGAGTTGGAGCTACGCAAGCGCAAGGAAAAGCAAGCCGAAGTGGAAGGGAAAAAGCTGAAGATTGAGTGGGGCTCACAAATCCGAAATTATGTGCTGCATCCCTACAAACTGGTAAAAGATGTTCGCACAGGCCATGAAACAGCCAACGTGCAAGAGGTTCTCGATGGCGAGATCCACAGCTTTATTAAGGAGTATCTGATGCAGTTTGGAGCCGAGTACTAAACAACCAATTATCTTATAAACCCAGATATGATGCGTGAGTTGTTGTAGTAAAAGAATTAACACTCACAATAACGACCAAAAAAACCACACACCTGAATATCCGTTATTTACACCAATATTTTAACGGAATTTGGTTATACTTAAACATTATGCTTGCTATAGGATTGTTTATGGCTACAATCTAAGCCCCTAGCAACAAATGTAGTTTTTTACATATGTAATCGTCAGTTTATCAGAATACTTTAAAAACGAGGCGCGAAAAAGATTAAAAAAACTACACTAAAAATTTGTGATTGTACTGTATGGCAAGTAATTTCGGCATACAATTAAAACCATAATTTTTAACCTAATCTTAAATCAACTAACATGATTGGAAACCCGATGTTTTGGTTAGTCCCTGTTGCCTCGATTTTGGCATTAGCATTTGCTTGGATGTTCTTTGCCCAGATGATGAAGGCCGATGAGGGAACCGACACGATGAAAAAAATTGCAGCCCACGTACGTAAGGGTGCAAGTGCCTACCTAAGGCAACAATACAAAATTGTAATCATTGTGTTTGTGGTTATAACCATAATCTTTTCAATTTTGGCCTATGGCCTAGGAGTCCAAAACCCTTGGGTTCCATTTGCATTTATAACAGGGGGTGCATTCTCTGGCTTGGCAGGCTTCTTTGGGATGAAGGCTGCCACTTTTGCATCGGCCCGCGTTGCGAATGCTTGCAGAACTTCACTTGACGCAGGTCTTCGCCTTGCATTCCGTAGCGGTGCAGTAATGGGACTAGTTGTGGTGGGGCTTGTGCTGCTCGATATCTCCATCTGGTTCATTGTGCTGAACTATTTTATCCCCGAGATGGAAGGAGGCTACAAACTGATGACCATTACCGCTGTGATGCTTACCTTTGGTATGGGTGCCTCAACCCAGGCGCTTTTTGCCCGCGTGGGTGGTGGTATTTACACCAAAGCTGCCGATGTGGGAGCTGATTTGGTAGGTAAAGTAGAGGCCAACATCCCTGAGGACGATCCGCGCAACCCAGCAACCATTGCCGATAACGTGGGCGACAACGTAGGCGATGTGGCAGGTATGGGTGCCGATCTATTTGAATCTTTTGCCGCATCAATATTGGCATCTGCACTGTTGGGTGCAGCAGCATACATCAACAGCCCATTGCAAAACAATGCTGTGATTGCCCCAATGCTTATTGCAGCTGTGGGAACCATACTTTCAATACTAGGCGTATTCCTTGTTCGAACCAAAGAGGGTGCCACTCAAAAGCAGCTACTTAAATCACTTGGTTTTGGTGTAAATATTAGCGCAATACTTATTGTAATAGCATCATTCTTTATTCTTAAAATGCTAGGTCTTCCTCTTGGTATTTGGGGATCAATTATAGTTGGTCTGGTTGCAGGTATTGGCATAGGGCAATCGACCGAGTACTTTACAGCATCGGCATACAAACCAACACAAAAAATTGCCGCCTCGAGCAGCACTGGCCCAGCAACCGTGATTATTAGCGGTGTTGGTACCGGCCTAATTTCGGCTGCAGTACCCCTTGGAATAATCGTAGTAGCCATTACCCTTTCATTTGGTTTTGCCACAGGCTTCTCGTTCGATGCCAATAGCCTTAATTTTGGCCTTTACGGAATTGGTATTGCTGCAGTGGGTATGCTCTCCACCTTAGGAATAACCCTCGCCACCGATGCCTACGGCCCTATTGCCGATAATGCTGGTGGAAACGCCGAGATGAGCGCCCTAGGGCCTGAAGTTCGTAAAAGAACTGACGCTCTTGACTCCCTTGGAAACACTACAGCGGCAACTGGTAAAGGATTTGCCATAGGAAGTGCTGCTCTTACAGCACTCGCACTACTAGCATCGTACTTCGAAGAAATTAGGATGATGTATGTGAAGTTTCTCGACAAGCCAGATGAGCTAATCAATGGCACAAAGGCGATAGACGCTCAATTCATCGATTTTGTAAAGCATTACGAGCTGCATTTAATGAATCCGATAGTTATTGTAGGTATTTTCATTGGGGTTTTGGCCGTATTCCTATTTAGCGGTATGACAATGAATGCCGTTGGTCGTGCAGCCCAAAAAATGGTTGACGAGGTTCGCCGTCAGTTTCGCGATATTCCTGGCATTATGGAGGGTAAAGCTGAACCCGATTACGCTCGTTGTGTTGAAATTTCGACCAAAGGAGCACAGCGCGAGATGCTTACCCCATCGCTTATCGCCCTACTTATTCCTGTAGTTGTGGGCATTGTGTTTGGCGTTCCTGGCATTGCGGGTCTTCTAATCGGAACTATCTCCAGCGGATTTGCTCTGGCAATATTTATGGCCAATGCAGGCGGGGCTTGGGATAATGCCAAGAAATATGTTGAGGAAGGTCACTTTGGCGGCAAAGGATCGGAAGCCCACAAAGCCACTGTAATTGGCGATACCGTGGGTGATCCGTTCAAGGATACATCTGGACCAAGTCTAAATATCCTGATAAAACTAATGGTTATGGCCTCGGTAGTTACAGTTGGTGTAGCCGTTTCGTACCATATCCTGTAAATTATTTTTGCAATCGATACAAAAAGAGTCGGGGGCATACCTCGGCTCTTTTTTATTACATTGACTTTTACGCATGTTTGACGTACTTTTGCTAAACACCTAGCCGAAACTTTTATGAAAAGACATGTTTTTTTACTGGCGATAATCATTGGCATTTGGAGCACAGCATGTACAACCCACTTTTTCCTTGAGCCTCAGCCTGTGGGCACTAAACCAACAAACAAAATGCCTAAGCCCATTATTGGCGAGTGGAAGAGTTTGGAGAAAGAAGAAACCCACATTATTGATAACATCAAATGGATCAGCAGTAGTACCGACTCGCTTGGCAACCTTACCACCCGGGTTGAACACTGTATATCGGATAGCCTAATAATTAAGAAAGTTGGCAAACTATACTTTATCAACACCCGTGAAGACCATAACTTTTGGGCTGTATACCTTGGCCAAAAAAATGGAGATATTTTCTACATCAGAAGTTTAGGCAAAGCGGACACACTAACCCTTAAAACTTCACTTGGCATTGTTCCCGACTCCACGGCAAATTCTAACGAGCTATACTACAAGCAGAGCCTAACCAAAAAGCAGATAAAGAAGCTTGTTGAAGATGGCGGTTTTGCGGATACTCTTATGATATTTGACTTGAAAAACAGAACCCTTGACAAATAGTAGAAAATTTACCTAAAACCTGTACTGATAGCCGATGCGAACAACCTGCGTTTCGTAGTAATCGTCGGATTTTAGAGTAAAGTTTGTACCGTCAATCTCGTACCTTGTAACCAGAGAATTTAGTATGTCGCTGGCATTAATAAATAGTTCTCCTTTGCCATCCTGTATTTTACGGGTTATGCCAGCATCAACAGAGTAGCGAGAAAGTATTTTTCCCTGAGGTATAATATCGGGTGCAAGGTATATGCCGGTGATCTGCAGGTCTGTGTTTTTTGCAAATTTGGCAATTAGGTTAACCTTGGCATTCCCTGCTATAATTGACTGTTCATCACCTGTGTACGAAACGTTATTTGGATATGCGTTTACAATAGTAAAAGCGCCTATCCAGTTACGATACACGTTGGCGTTTGCATTTAGTCTAAAAATACTTCCTAGCTGTTGGTTAAGCACCAGTTCGAAACCTGTGTTTTCGCCCTTATCGGCATTTTGGTTTACCTGAGCCAACAGATTTCCGGAGACTTCGGTAATAATTTTGGTTAAGATACTGGTTGACATTCTATGATAGGCTGCACCGTAGAAGTAACCACCGCTCCACGATTGTCTATAGCCCAACTCAACCGATTGGGTAAACTGCGGCTGAAGATTTGGGTTTCCCATAGCCAGTATCTCAGGGCTTGCGTAGGTTGGGAATGTTCTTAAATCTTTTTCCTGTGGCCTATCGACCCTACGATTATAGAACAACGACACCCGGCTATTATCATTTACAAGCCATGTGGCTCTTATGTTTGGAAAAGGGTCAATATATTCAAACCCAGCGCTGCTGTAAACGCTATGATTTGGGTCAACCAGATAGTCAATTTTGGCATACTCGAGCCTAAGCCCAGCCTCCAGCTCAAACTTTTTTTGCTCGTAAATGTAAGTTCCGTAAACTGCCGATAGCCACTCACGGTACTCGGCGCTACCGGATAGTGTTGGGTCGAGAATTGAATTATCGCCAGGCTTGAAAAAAATATCGTTAGGGAAAACACGAGCCCGCTGCTTTGTACCCACCTCTATCCTACCCGAACGCAGTGGCTTAGTGTAATCCACTGTTAGATCGAAAATATTCTCATCGGCAATAAGGCCGGTTGTGTCGGTTCCAGTAGAGTTTGGGTTGTACAAATTGTTGGTGAAGTAAAA
>DDWD01000109.1 GCA_002345825.1 Bacteroidales bacterium UBA2295 | reverse complement strand
TCGAAAATTCGGCTAACATTGGCGTTTTGCAGAGCATATCCAAACTGGATACCTAGGAATCCAAAACTCATATTCCATATCTGCCAAAATGATAAACGAGGTCGCTTTGTCATTACGATATAGTATTATAGTTAGATGCACAGAAATATCTTTTCCAGGAAATGGAAAGATTTTGGAAGGGATAAAATGTAGCCAGTCAAATATAGGGCGAAAAATGATTCCCTGCAAATAATTTAAGGCATCGAAACTTCTAAAAGCTAGCTATCTATCAAGTAAAAGACTATTTCAATCGTTTACGAAGGGGAGAAAAAAATTTATAATTTTTTTGATGATTGTCCGCTATGATACCTAAAGCCTTAGCGTCATTGTAGTCAACTCATTTGTCATAGGCATTATAGTGGATGATCATGTTTTCTTTTATTTTATCAAAAAAAAAGGCGATTTTGACATAAGAATCGCCCTACTCAACAATAGTTGGATGTTACTTTAAAAGTATTTTGCCTATTTACATAAGCAGTACATGTCACAATATATACAATGGTGTATTTACCTTTTTCGGGTGGTATTCCTCACAATCAGCTCCGTAGGCAGAACTTCGGTTTTTGGCTCCTGCGTTTTTTCACTATTGATCCTATTGATTAACATCTGCATGGCCTTTTCGCCCATGGTGAATCCGGGTTGACATACTGTGGTTAGCGTCGGTTCAATCATCTCGGCCATGTAGTCGTTTCCAAACCCAATTACCGAAACATCATCGGGCACTCTAATTCCATTTTTAATAAGGGTTTTAACAACTCCTGCGGCGGTAAAATCATTCACGGTAAAAATGGCGTCGAAATTAACTCCCTCATCAATTATCTTTTGGGTTTGCACCAAAGCATTCTCAAAATTATCGCAATTTATAACAAGCGAATCATCAATAACTACACCATTCTTCTTGTGAGCCTCCAGGTAACCTTTTAGCCTATTCTTGCCTATAAGTCGGCTTTGAGGGCCAGCAAAATGGATAATCCTTCTTCGCCCCTCCACTATCAGGTACTGAGTAGCATCAAAGGCGCCCTGGTAATCGTTTATAAGCACCCGATCGGTTTGAAACTCCTCGATCATCCTATCGAAAAACACCACGGGAATACCCTCCTCATCGAGCTTCCGTAAATGCTCATAATCGATAGTTTGCTTCGACACTGAAATAAGTAGCCCATCAATAATGCTATGTCGGAACGTTTCGCAAACCTCAACCTCCTTGTTAAAGTCTTCGTCCGACTGGCTAACCATTACGCTAAAACCATGCTCGTTGGCCACCTTATTGATACCACTAATAACCGATGAAAAGAAGAAGTGCACAATTTCAGGGATTACCACACCAATCACATTGCTTCGTCTATTCCTAAGGCTAAGGGCAATGGGGTTAGGCCTATAGTTCATCTCAGCGGCTAGCTTATTCACCTGATCCTTGGTAGCCTGACTGATGTCTGGGTGATCCTTAAGCGCTCTTGAAACGGTTGATGGGCTAATACCCAGTAATCTAGCAATATCCTTGATGGTTACATTTGGTGATTTCATATTCTGATTTTGTTTGAGCCTTGGTTGATATTTTAACCCAACCAAATATAGCCATAAACCCGCAATGAACAAAGTTTTTGTGCCAATTGTTGTTCAATAAGAACAAAAAAGAACCTAAACATTCGTTTAAATTTCAAACGTTTGCGCACTCGTTTGCGTCAACGATTGCAGTGATTTTAAGGTTTTTAAAGTTGTAACTAGATGTATTGAATGTTAATTTTTCGTTAATTGTGAAAGATTTTGGATTTTTTAAGAGTAGCCAAACCTTTAATTAATTATCAAATCAAATAAATTTGAATATGAAACAGAAAAGTACTGTTTTTAAATGTGTTACGCTTTTCTTGCTGCTTGCATTCTCCCAACATATGGCTTGGGCGCAAACACAAAACGTAACGGGTAAAGTTACTGATGCCATAGATGGTACAGGTCTTATTGGTGTAACTGTGGTAGTAAAGGGTACAACCCAAGGGACTACTACCGATGCACTTGGTAACTACACAATAGATGTAGAGCCTACCGCTACACTAGTATTCTCGTATATTGGATACGAAACGGCTGAAATGCCGGTAAATGGCAGGACAACCATTAATATGTCCTTGGTTCAAGCGATTGAAACCCTTGAGGAAATAGTAGTTATTGGTTATGGTGTAATAAGAAAGAGCGACGCCACGGGGTCGGTTAATGTTATTGGAGCAGATGACTTCAACAAGGGGGCCATAAGTTCCCCTCAAGGCTTAATTACAGGTAAAATTCCTGGTGTGCTTATAACCTCAAAGAGTGGTGAACCAGGTGCAAGTTCTACTATAAGAATAAGGGGAGGCTCATCACTACGAGCATCCAACGATCCCCTTGTCGTTATTGATGGATTTCCTGTAGACAATAGTGGCGTGGCAGGTTTAGCCAACCAACTATCCACGATCAATCCAAATGATATAGAGTCTATGACAATCCTAAAAGATGCCTCTGCAACTGCAATATACGGTTCACGTGCATCAAACGGTGTTATCCTTATCACAACAAAAAAAGGAATTAGGGATGGCCTAAACGTAAGTTACTCTGGAAATGTTTCCCTTGGTCAAATGATGAAATATCACGAATTGTTCGATGGCAACGAATTCAGGGAGTTAGTACAGGATAGGGTTGATAACCATGGCCTATCGCCTGTTGCAATTGAAAGACTTGGAGAATCTAATACGGATTGGCAGAAACAGATCTACAGAAATTCATTATCAACTGACCATAGCATAAGTCTATATGGTGGCTATGCGGGTATTCCTTATCGTGCCTCTGTTGGTCACACCATTGAGAATGGTCTTCTAAAAGAATCAGGATTTAACAGAACCACCATTTCCCTTAATACTACTCCCACCTTCTTTGATAATAGCCTTAAGGTTACAGTAAATATGAAGGGTATGGACATTAGGAACAATTTCTCGAACACTGACGCTATCTACTCAGCCTTTGAATTCGATCCAACCCAACCCATTTACAATGATAACACCCGCTACGGCGGCTACTTCACCTGGGTTGAGCTCGGTGAAACCGATCAACTTAATGGGAATGCTATCAATATTGCCACCCACAACCCTTTGGCGAGGATTGCTTATAGGGATAATAAATCTACGGTTCAGTCTGCCATTGGGAACATACAACTTGACTACACAATGCCATTCCTACCCGAGCTAAGGGTAAATTTGAATACTGGCTTGGAATTCTCTGAAAGCGAAGGGCATAACAACACAGATTTAAGAGCTTCATGGGCTTCCAGGGAACCTGCATCAAATGTTCAGAACTACTCTGACCTTCGCAGGAATAAGCTATTAGATTTTTACCTAAACTATAACGATGAAATCGGCATACATCGGATTGATGCAACCCTTGGTTACGGTTGGCAACACTTCTACCGTTCGGGTGAAAGATCCAATAGACCTTGGGAACCAACCAATGGTGAGTACATTGGAGCGAGAAGCACTTCCTACAAAAACGAGAATTTTCTTGTGTCGTTTTTTGGCAGATTAAACTACTCATTACTTGACCGTTACCTAGTTACAGCAACTTTACGTTACGATGGTTCGTCTAGATTTAGTGAGGAAAATCGTTGGGGTATATTTCCCGCAGCAGCTCTAGCTTGGAAAATCAATGAAGAGGCTTTCCTTTCATCTGTATCGGAGATAAGTGAATTGAAGTTAAGGTTAGGTTATGGTATCACCGGACAACAGGATATCCCGGGAGGGTACTACCCTTACATTCCAGTTTACCGTGAGAGCGAGCTAGGATTTTACTATCAGTTTGGCGATGAATTTATTTCAACTCTAAGACCAAACCCTTATGACCCTGATCTTAAGTGGGAGGAAACAACAACCTATAATATAGGTCTTGATTTTGGGTTTTTCAATAATCGTTTCACTGGTTCAGCTGATGTGTACCATAGGGAGACAAAGGATCTTATCGCTGAAGTTCCCATTGCTGCAGGAACAAATTTCTCAAATTTTCTAACAACTAATGTAGGTTCACTTGAGAACCAAGGGATTGAATTGGCACTTAACTATAGAGCTATATCAAACGTTGATTTGAGTTGGGTAATCGGAGCAAACTTCTCTGCAAATAAAAACACAATCACTTCGCTTTCCCGTTTTGACGATCCATCAGCAGGGTATGCGTTGGGTGATATTGCTGGCGGTGTCGGAAACAGGGTGATGTGGAACACGGTGAATCAAGCAGCAAATACTTTTCTGCTTTTCGAGCAAGTATACGACACAAATGGAATGCCAATTGAAGGGCTTTACACTGACAAGACTGGTCTTGGTGGTAATGTTTCTGGGAATAATGACAACAAATTCTTTTTGGGTACTCCAACACCTGATTTCTTAATTGGGATTTCCTCTGAACTCAGGTATAAGGAGTTTGACTTTTCATTTGCAGGGCGTTTGAGCATTGGAAATGACGTATATAACAATAATGCTTCAAACCGAGCTCTATATCAACAAATTTACAACCAATCTGGGTATCTTTCCAACATACCCAAGGCCGTGACCCGCTCTAACTTCACTACCGCACAGTACTGGTCTAGTTTTTACCTCGAAGATGCATCATTTTTTAGAATGGATAACATAACTCTCGGTTACACATTTAATAATCTTATGGCAGCGAAACTAAATGGTAGAATTGCAGCAACCGTTCAGAATGCTTTTGTAATTACTAAATACACTGGCCTAGATCCTGAAGTAGATGGGGGGATTGACAACAACATTTACCCAAGACCCCGTATCTTTATGTTGAGTTTGAATTTTAATTTTTAATTGCTAAAACCCTTTTTAGTATGAAAAATATAAAGCATTTATTAATCCTTGCAATTGCTGTAACCACCACATTCACAGCTTGCATGAAAGATTTGGATGTAGAGCCAATAGATCCAAACGAGGCAACTTCAACCAATGTTTTCAAAGATGAACTCTCTTACAAGCAGGCATTGGCTCGAATTTACGCAACCTTTGCTGTTAGTGGTCAATCCGACGGAACCCCTGATATCATCGGTATTGATATGAACTTTGGTAACTATCTTCGTCAGTACTGGGGGCTACAACAACTTCCTACAGATGAAACTATTATGGCTTGGGATGATGCTACTATTAAGGATTTCCATTGGCATACATGGTCGCCCAATGATGTGTTTATTGCAGCTATGTATTCAAGAATCTACTATGCTATATCTTTAGCCAACGAATTTATAAGAGCAACTAATGAAGCCCAAGATAAAGCCTCAGAACAATTCCTTACAGACCTAGGCCTATATCAAGCTGAGGCTCGTTTCCTTCGGGCTTTGTCCTATTGGCATGCTATTGATATGTTTGGAAATGTAACGTTTGTCACCGAAGACGATAAACCCGGAGCATTCTTACCTACTCGCATTACTCGTTCAGATCTATTCATCTACATTGAGGAAGAACTCCTACAGATTGAGGAATTACTTGCACAACCTCAAACTAATGAGTATGCAAGAGTTGATAGGGTTGCCGCATGGATGCTGTTGAGTAAGCTTTACCTAAATGCAGAAGTTTATATAGGACAACCTAAATACACTGAGGCGTTAATCTATCTGAACAAAGTGATAAACGAAGGCGGGTACATCATAGATCCCAATTACAAGAGAATGTTTTGCTCAGACAACCATAATAGTCCAGAAATCATTTTTCCTATTGCTTTTGATGCCACTCACATACAAGGTTATGGCGGAATGACATTTTTACTTAACGCTGCTCGAGGAAGCGATATGCCATCCAATGGAGTGGGTGCTTGGGGCGGAATTAGAACTATAAGCAATCTTGTTGAAACATTTGGAATACAAGAAAGCGACTTCACCCCAGCAGACCCTGCATTCCTGGCTAGAGCAGATAAAAGAGCGCATTTCTGGTTTAACCCTGATAAAAATTGGAAATGGGAGATTGAAAATGTGGGAACATTTAACCATGGTATTGGTGTAACTAAATTCACAAACTTAACATCAACAGGGGACGATGCTCCTAACCAACAGGGGGACTTTGCTAGCACTGACTTTCCTATGTTTCGTCTTGCCGACGCATATCTAATGTATGCGGAAGCTGTGCTTAGGGGAGGCGAAGGTGGCAGCAGAGCGAATGCTCTTAAATATATTAATGATCTTCGCGACAGGGCATTTGAGAATACTGACAATAGGATAGTAGATGCTGAGTTAACCCTTGACTTTATTCTTGATGAAAGATCTCGTGAGTTATACTGGGAAGCACATCGCAGAACCGACCTAATTCGCTTCGGGAAGTTAACAGGTGGCGATTACATCTGGACTTGGAAAGGTAACGTTAAGGAAGGAAGAGCTACCGACACCTACAGAAACTTGTTCCCAATTCCGTCGGCAGAACTTAGCGCTAATCCCAATCTAATTCAAAACGACCAATACACCAATTAATTGAACGAACATGAAAAAGTATAAGTTTATAATATTAGCACTTGTAGGTCTCTTCATGTTTTCGGCATGTGAGCACGACCTGGAAAACATTCTCGATCTCGAGCAATCTACACCACCTGCTATAACTAACCCAGCCGCTAACACACAATTTGAACTGCTGGCTGCTAATGCTAGTGATGAGATCGTCTTTGAGATTAGTCTAGCTCAATTCTCTGCTACTGTTGCAACTGAATATATACTAGAGGTTTCTGCCGAATCAACTTTCACTGACGCAAGAAGAATCGAAGCCTCTTTCAACAAGCAAGACGGAAAATTTTCGACAACTGTTGCCAACCTGAATAGAGCTTTACTCGCTCTTGAATTCGAACCTCTTGAAGAAGCTGACGCATTCATAAGGGTTGTTGCATTAGTTAATTCCACTAGTTTAACCTTAGCATCGGAAAGTCTAACAATCAAAGTCATACCATACAAGATTGCTGCAGATGGCACAACCGATGACGGAACACGGATATATATGATTGGTGCTGCGGTTCCCTCAGGTTGGAATCCAGATGAAGCAATTGAGATGGTAAATATTGCTCCCGATACTTACCGTACAACAACCACATTCACTAATGAACGATTCCGCTTCTTTGGGCAGAAGGATTGGGGACCAATATCATACAACTTCCCTTACTTTACCTCAGTTCCTGAGGAGTACTTTGAGAATGCTCGTCAACCTGACCGCGAGGACGGAGATGAAAATCTTTGGTTCAAAGGAGAACCTGGCGATTATATTATCACTGTTGACCTTGGAGCAAAAACCATCACAATGACTCCTGCTTCTGACGATGGCACAATTGATGATGGAACGCGTATTTACATTGTAGGTGCTGCTGTACCCGCGGTGGGATGGGATGCTGCTAATGCCCAAGAGTTGGTAAATATCGCACCTAATGTATATAGGGCTACTGTTGAACTAGAGAACGAACGATTCAGATTCCTGAAACAACAAGATTGGGGTGATGGTTACAACTTCCCCTACTTCACCGGTTATGTTAACAATATGCTAGAGAATGCACTTCAACCCGACCGTGAGGATGGTGACGAAAACCTTTGGTTCAAGGGAACTCCTGGCACCTATGTGGTAACGGTGGATGTTGAGAAAAAAACCGTTGAACTCGACCTACCATACTCCGATGATGGAACCTTTGTTTATTTAGTTGGAGCTGCAGTTACTGGAGTAGGATGGGATGCAGCCAATGCTCTAGCTATGAAAAATATTGCTCCAAACAGATATAGGGTAACTACAGAATTTGAGGTAGAACGTTTCCGCTTCCTCAAGCAGCAAGATTGGGGTGATGGTTACAACTTCCCATTCTTCACCTCGGTACCTGAACAGTATTTGGAGAATGCTTTACAACCCGATCGTGAGGACGGCGATGAAAACCTTTGGTTCAAAGGACCAGCAGGTACATACACCATTACAATTGACGTTGACGAGAAGTGGATTACTATGTATTAAACCCTTAGTTTCTGCACTACTTTTTTATTTAAAGGTTGCCCTGCGCTTGACAGGGCAACCTTTTCACTAAAAATACAAAGGATGAGAAAAATAATATTCCTTGCAAGCCTTATCTATCTTGTTTCATGTACTAGTACAACAGATAGTATAGACCATAGTTTGCCTCCACAATGGGCTCAAGATGCTGTTTGGTATCAAATTTTTGTTGAAAGATTTAGAAATGGTGACCCCTCCAATGACCCAACCCCAGAAACAATATATGCCGAATCAGATTTTTTTGATATCCCTTCAAATTGGCATATTACGCCATGGAATCAAAACTGGTATAAGGAGGATGAATGGGCAAAAGAACTTGGAATGGATTTCTATGCTCGTCTTCAGCTCAGAAGATACGGAGGGGATCTCCAAGGCATACTAGATAATCTCGACTACCTCTCAGATCTAGGCATCACCGCTGTATATTTTAATCCTCTCAACGATGCCCCTTCGCTACACAAATACGATGCAAGAAACTATCACCATATCGATGTAAATTTTGGCCCTGACCCAGAGGGCGATATGGAAATTATTCGGTCTGAGGATCCAAACAACCCCAATACCTGGAAATGGACATCTGCCGATCTGATGTTCCTTAAGCTGGTAAAGGAATTTCATCAAAGAGGCATTAGGGTTATTCTCGATTACTCATGGAATCACACTGGAGTAGAATTCTGGGCATGGAAAGATCTTGTGAAAAACCAAACCAACTCAAAATATATGGATTGGTACGAAATAACATCTTTCAACAACCCAGAAACTGAGAATAACGAGTTTGATTATAAGGGCTGGCTTAATATAAAAAGTCTACCTGAGTTTAAGAAAATTGATGTGGCGGGGAATACAATGCATGGTAGTTAG